>JBJHCA010000021.1:0-40845 GCA_050485785.1 Saprospiraceae bacterium
TTCAAGACTTGCTCCAACAGTGCCATTCCAAGGGTATTGTAAATTTTGAATTGCCCGCTACCGTCCGTTATTCTCATTGTCAGTATATCTAAGGCAGGGTTGGGGAACAACAAGTATGCTTCACTTCCGTGCAGATCCTGTACGTTTACATCCGTATCTATCTCCACCTCCATGCTTAAAAGAGTATCACAACCATGCTGGTCATAGATTTCAACCTGAATTAAGCCCTCACCCGCATCTCCCCACTGCACCAGCACACTATGTGAGCCTTGCCCCTCGGTAACAGTTCCTCCGCTCACCTGCCAGGTATATGACCATTGCGGGTTAGCCTGGGTGGAATAGATATGATGAGCCCATTCAACCGGTGCTTCCTCTCCTGCAATTGCTACATCTTCAAAAGGGGACTCTATACCCGTATATACCTCCCCGTCAGCAGTACATCCATGCTGATCTGTTATCACAAAAACATGGATTCCCGGTGGCAGGTCTGTAGCTGTATGCCCGGTCTGGGAGTTAGCTGATTCGCTCCAGGTTACAACATGAGGACTATTCCCTCCATCAGTTTCCAGGATGACTACTCCGGTATTGCTTTGTTCACAGGATACGGGAATATTGGAAATTACGTTCCAGGTGATCGGATCGGGTGTCTGCACCCACAAACTGTCTTCAGCAGAGCATCCATGGTCATCTGTAACCGTGAGCCCGTATAATCCTCCGCTAAGCTCCTGATGAATGTTCCCCTGGAATCCGTCACTCCAGGTGACATGCAAACTTCCTGAACCCCCTGTTGCCATCACTTCAGCTACTCCGTCAGCACTGTTGTCACATAGTGGTAAACTTGTTACTACCACTTCCAGGGCCAAAGGCGGGGGATTGTCTAACAAAAAGCTATCCATAAAAATACACCCCATGCCGTCAGTAACGGTTACGCTGTAAATTCCGGCCTCCATTTGGGTGATCACTTCACTGAAATCCCCGGTGCTCCATTGATAGCTGTACGGGAGAACACCGCCTGAAACAGCCATTTCCAGCATGCCATCCATGCCGTCATTGCATTGTACTTCACTGTGTACCACCATGTTGCCGTAAAAGGTATCCGGCTGCTGAATGGCATAACTCCCGGTGAACGCGCAGCCGTTAGCATCTGTCACCGTCAGTTGATAGATACCCGCGGCGAGGCCTGAGATTTCGGCGGTAGTTGCTCCCTGACTCCATGAAAATGAAAAAGGATATGTGCCGCCATCCACATTGGCAAACAATTCCCCTGTTTGGTCACCATGGCACTGGATAGCTCCTGTTTGCTGAATGTTAACAGAAAGCTCTGCAGGCTCTTCAATGTCGAGTGCATAGGTTGCCGTACAGCCTGAAATATCGGTGGCTGATACCTCATACGAGCCGGCATGCAAGTCCGTTTGCAGAGGGCCGGAACCTCCATGGCTCCATAAAAAATTGAACGGGCCGGTGCCTCCTGACACTTCAATAGAAACACTGGCAGTACTGTCGCCATGGCAGGCAATTTCATCTAAAAGCTGTGCCAGTAGCTGCATTAAGTCAGGCTGCAATATTTCAAATGTATCCAGCCGCTGACAGCCGGCAGCATCCTCCGTAAGCACCATGTAAGTTCCAGCCGGAAGTGCTTCAGCAATAAACCCTTCAGAACCGTTACTCCAGGTAGCAGTATACGGTCCGGTTCCACCGGAAGGTGCAATTTCAATGGTGCCGGTAGAGTCTCCAAAACATTCAGGATGAAACAACTGAGCTTCCAGACTGAACGAATCAGTCTCATACAGCTCGAACTGATGTATGTCCAGACAGCCTAATGCATCGGTTACAACCAACTGATAAGAGCCTTGCCCCAGGTTTTCGATAGCGGTTGTTGTTACTAAGGGATTCCCCGTTACATGAACCATATCAAATCGGCTGGTTCCCCCGGCATAATCAGATGTAGACCTGGCCGCAAGATACTCTCCGGCAACAGGATCAAAATCAGCGACAATTCTAAACCCAGCATTGGGATTGTCATTGAGTTCCTCAATGGACGAAAAATCAAAACTTCGTTGATTATACCAGGTGTCACCGGTTCCTTCGGGCAATGGTGTTACTGAAAAAGTGACCACATCCGTCCAGACAGGAGTATCAACCTGAGTGTGAGCAGAGTACTGGAGCGCCCATGTATTGGCAGCCGTGTTGCTCAGCCTCTGGTCAAAAGAAAAAACAATATCGCTGAAGCCTTCCGTACTCACGTTAAACTGAACGCCAGCTGACTTCGGCGCAATCCCTTGTGCAGGATAGTTGGTAGTTTGCCAGGCAAGGTTATTCCCTGAGGTTGTATCTGATGAACCATCGCCATTCGTTCCGGAAGTAGGATTAACAGTTCCTCCAATGAGCAAGGCATCACCTTCTCCGAATGAAGGTGACGGCGTGTCAGACGGCACAGAAAGATTAAAGTCCCATAAAGTGATGAGTGTCTCCGTTTCCGATTGTACTCCGTTAGACCAGAGTATATTCAGTGGATGGCTACCGCCGGTGATGGTGGCTTCAATTGTTCCGGTAAAATTTCCATAACAGGCAATATCGGCAGTTTCCGTACTGACATCCAGGGGTTTGGACTCAGGCAATTCAATCTCAATGAATTGCATGCAACCTGAGGCATCCGTCACGCTTATCGTATAGGTTCCGCCTGCTAACATGGTGGCTACAGAATTGTTTTCAAGCACATTGTGACTCCAGCTATATGTGTATGGGGCAGTGCCGCCTGTCGGGAATACGGCTACGGAGCCGTTTGGTATGGCGACATTGCAATTGGGGCTTACATCTGCCTCTAGTGATAACGAATATTGTTCGGGTTGAACCTCCGCTGCACTTTCGTGCCAGGGCAAAACCACGATATCATCAAGCCGCAGTTGATCCCGGGCACCGCTTCCTTCACCGGTGTGGTAATACCTCCACATCAGCTGTATATATGGCAACTGCATCAATGAATCAGGTAAAAGAACAGGACCAAACTGCTGCTGATGCCCGGCTATGGCATTTCTGACGTATTCAATCGGTTCACCTGAACAATCAAGAAGGTCTGAGAACTCGCCGGTATCACCTATTCTGTATTGCAACCTCAGGTGATAATGTCGTGTATTGGGTACCACAGTGCCGGCGGTAAAATACAATGTGGCTGAGTCGGCATAAAGGGTGTTAAATCCAAGTAATACTCCTCCAAGTCGTGTTCCGGGGTATCCGGGATTGCCTTCCTCATTGCCGGTATTGATCAAGGCTATACCGTCTGAGCCCAGGCCATTGATGCGTGTTCTGGATGTAAGGTTATACGCTCCATATGTAAATGAATCTACCTCAGCTGTCAATCCCGGATCAGTTTCGGTCATGTAAACAAATGCCATATTTTCAGGGAAACTTCCAGGTTCTTCATCCTCATCCCAGGCCGTCATGGTAAACGGACAGCCTTCAACAATATAAGGCTCGGGAAAGAATTGTGGGTTATTGTCAAGAACAAAGTATGCTGTGATCACGGCATTTCCGGCAAGGCTCAGTGTTATTGCTTCAGTTTCCAGGGTGTCACTTCCATAAACCCAATGAGAAAAAACATACCCGGGTAAGGCATGCGCACGAAGCTGTACCGGAATACTGTGAAAATACACTCCGGTCCAAGGGTATGGATCTGACGGCACACCGGGAGTGGTTTCCAGCACATGAACCGAGTTGATCTGCACATATCCGTGGCTATGATCAGATACATCCAGGGTTACATCAATATTGGAACTAATGCCCCAATGATTGCGAATGTGGTTTCTGACATTGGCAGGTCTGTTATTGGCGAAATTAATCATGCCGTTCACCTGACCATTCCAGTAGTTCATGCTGCTGGGCATACGCCATCGCTGCATGTGCTCCGGTAATTCAGGCTCAACGCGATTCTTAAAATAAGTGACAGTATCAATGACCCTCGATGGCATAAATGAAGTATTCAGATGATCGGCCATCCTGTTTATGAAGTCATGCTTAAAGGTTTCGTTCTTTAACAGTTCGCGCATCAACAGAGTAGCCCATGCCCCGGAGCCGCTTCCGGTTGGACTGGTAATCCGGGTAATCATATTGGTGGTAACCGGTGTCCAGTTGAGTGAACGATCCACGTCAAATAGCATCCAGCGATAGCGCCCATCTCGCCCGGGTGGTGCATCCGGATTAAAGGGTACGCGTTCCCGCCAAAAATTTATATTGTTCTGTGGCCAGTCGGTATTGCCAAAATACACCTGAGCGCTGTTGTAATCAAGGTAATTGTCAATGTCGATTACTTTCTGAATAGAATCGTAAACCGCAGAGGTGGACGGATCATTGGACACCAGGTAATCAAGAAATGCCGTGTAGTGTAATGAATCTCCTTCTATAACCAGTGCATTGCGGTTGAGGAGGTCGACATTGTCCGGATCTGCACCATAAACTCGTGATAAATAATGCCGGTCGTAACGCTCTCTTATGTTGTGTATTCCCCAGTACTCCCCATTAATAAATACAATCACCGGATCAAACTGCTGGGTGGCCATGTTGAAATGGTGCACCAACGCTTGAGCAGCACCGTCCCTGAACATGCTGTACCTCCAGTCATTGCCGGAGTTTCTCAGTATGATCCTCCTAAAGTCATCATCATAGTCTTCACCAAAAAATGGGTAATTAAAAGAATTACCTCCATACTGATTCCTGGCATAGAGCCTGAGTGATTTTAAAGGATACCGTCTCGACCACCCTCCGTGTATCCTCAGTCCCGCACCTTGACTAATGGTCAGTTCACCATCGGCATCAAAATACTCCAGCGCAGCTGGACGCTCCCACTCAATTCCCCGCTGTGCATAATTTCCTGTGGCGTGGTTTCCCGAAACATGATTAATGCCATGCACATAGATCCCGGTAAAGAAATCGAAAAGATTGGATGCATCCGTCATGATCGAAACTACAGGGTAAGAGTATCGATGAAAGCTGTCGGGAAATACAAAATAACTGCCTGACCAATGGCTTGAAATGTAATCATCATGATAGGCCTTCACACGCACTACATTGCCTTTCGCCACCAACCCCAGAGGAGTTTTCCATCCATCGGGATTACTGCTTGGGATGGCATTGGTAGGAATCATGGATATACCATTTGCATTTCCTGAAGGGTTATTCAGCATTAATGCATTAGTATAGGTTGAAGAGGAAGACCCCGGTTCACTTCCGTCAGTGGTATATTTTAAAGTGACACCGGCAACAGGATGGGTTATGCTCAATGTAATGTTGTCACTATAAAAGCCCGGAGTATGGGAAACCTCAGGCGGATCAAGAATTCCCAGAAATGATTGAGTATTATTGACCGCACCTGGCGTAGGCTCCTTGAAAAACCGCCATTCATTGATGGAAGATGACATTCTGCCATATGAGATATCGGTAGGAATAGGTCCAAAGCTGATACTGTCAACAACAGTAACACCATCGGGCTCAATAATGGCCATTATTTCACCTGATGCCGACAAAGCAAAATTTAGATGATCCGGGCCTTTGGATGTATCACCACTGGCCCAGAGAATCAGGTGACCGTCAGGGGGTATGATCAATATCCCGGAATCCTGAATAAATAAATGCTTTGTCAGATCATCAGGATCATCAGTGGCATAATACCCTGCCAGATCTACGGCTTCGGTTCCGGGGTTGTAAAACTCCACCCAGTCTTCATAATCCCCGGCAGAGTCTGAAAGTGTTGTGGCATTGGATGCCATCAACTCATTGATCATGAAAGAGGGGTTGGTCTGCCCCTGCATGAATAGGTTTGAAAAAATAAAACTGAAAGTGAGTATAAAGTTACTCCTGAAAAATGTCATGTTTAATGGCTGTCAATTCCGGCTGCCTGTAATGAGCTGTGCTGGTTATACCTGTAAATTAGCTGCCGTAAAGTGTGTCAATTCTTATCAAACACAATATATAAAGCAACGGTTGATTTTCAACAGCAGATTGAGTTAAATCTGCCTTACTTGTCGCCATTTAACAAAAATACATTGGGTGAAGCATATTGAATTTGATCATATCATATCTTCGGCATGCTCCCTTTTTCATCACAAACCTAAAGGTTAGCCAAAAATGCAGTATCCGGAGAAACAGTGGCTATTATTCTGGCCGGCGATCCATCAGCCATGATCTTGAGCGGAAGAGCCGTGATCAAAAATGACTTAAATGCCAGCAATTGATCGAGATGGCAAAGGTTTTCAGCTATCAGAATCTGCCGGCCAAGCAACAACTTGTGAATGGCATAAGGCTCACGATCCGGACTGGGTGTATCCATGCCCACCATCTTCACATTTAATTCTGCCAATCGGGTGTACAATTGCTCATCCAGCACAGGATAGTCGTAATAATACCGTTCTGAACCAAAATTTCGGGCATAACTAAAATACAGCAAAACGATGTCTCCTTCCGATACACGCTCATCTATTTGGTCTTCAATCTCACCATCACCGGACTTCGTGCAGTCAATTATAACACCTCGTCCCGTAAACTGGTCAGGTTTAATCTGATCAATGGAATTGCCCCCCTCAATCATGTGCAGCGGTGCATCGATATGTGTGCCAATATGCATGCCCGTAGTCAGTTGATGATTATTGTACCCATGCATTGACAAAAAAGCTGTTTGCTCAAGCCGCGAAGGCTTCTCTCCCGGATAAGCCGGCATCTTGTGATAAATGGTATGGCTAAGGTCAATGATCTGCATCGTGCTGTTTTGTAATTCCATTGATCATTTTTCCGTATACTCTGTCATTGGGCTCCCACAACTCAACACGGTTTCCGTCACCATCAATTATATGAGCAAATTTGCCATAGTCATGCTCTTCATAAGTATCAAGCACTTCCACGCCTTCTTGCCTCAATACTTCCAGCAATGCTTCCAGGTCTTCAACCCTGAAGTTTAGCATATATTGCTGCCCTGACTCTCCAAAATACTGTGTCGACTCTTTGAACGGCGACCACAAAGTATAACCCGGTTGCTCAGCATCATCAGGTTTGTACCACTCAAAATGCGTACCGTGTTCTTCCATGTTCATGCCCAAATGCCGTGAATACCAGCTTCTGGTTTTTCCGGGATCCGGAGTTTTGAAAAATACTCCGCCTAAAGATGTCACTCGTTTCATTATGGATATCTCTTTGTTTTTTTGAAGTTTCCAACCGAAACAGACTCCAGCCGGTCCGCTCAGTCATTCTTATTCCCAATGCTTACTTTGCACCTGTCTCCTTCATGCCAAAGTTAAGATTTCCCCTGTAACCGCCATAAAACCGGTTAGCCTCATTGAATAACCGGGCTTACATCTGCACCGGACCTATCATCATTAGCTGATTATAACCGCCAGGATTTTGAAACTACGCTCTTTTCTTCAGGTCTATCAGCTCAAACCTTTCAGCCATAACTTCAGCCACAGTTTTAGCTACACCATCACGCACTTCAATGTCCCGATACCGAATTCGCCCCCGGATACTGACTACATTACCCGCATTCAATTGGGCTGCCATGTATTCTGCCCGCCGGCCCCAGGCCTTGACCGTATGACAGGCTGACTCAGGCCGGCATAGCCTGCCATCTCTTCGCTGATGTTCTGTGGTTTCTATCCGAAGCCTGCATACTGACCTTCCGTCAAACAACGTAGTCAATTGCGGCGTGTCCATCACTCTTCCTGTTAGTTTTACCTGATTTACCGGACTTTTCATATCAGTTTGTTTTTGGTTAACTCTTTTCATCCCTCCATGGGAATTTATGTTCACCGCAAAACTGATGTCATTCAGACTATAAAGAAGTTGTATATGCGTTTGATTGCGTTTGTATTCGTTAGTATGCGTTTGTAATCGGATACCAAACTTATTGATGTTATGCTGTCAAGTTCTTACTGCCTGAATATCAGCCCTTCTTGCTAAAAAACTTCCCGGTCAATATTTTACGGGCAATATTCAAGGCCTGTGCCACCATTGAATTGAAGTCCTCACTCCATTTAAAATACCATGCCAGAGATACATATGTACTACCCAACAGCAAGCTTTGCCATAATATATCGATCAGCAAAATGCCGGTGCCGGGTAACATAGGGCCGGCAATAATCAGCACAATACCCGTAAGTACCAGTCCTGCAGTAGATGCCCTGTAGGGAAGCATGCCAAATTTGCGGTATAGAAACACGAGCCTGATTACATTATACAGGCCAAGGGATGTAAATGTAGCCATAGCCGCTCCTTCAATACCATAAATCGGAATCAGCCACAAATTCATAAAAACACTCAGAATTCCCAACACAAGCTGCAGGTAAAAATTGACCCTGAAATACTCAGAATACGCAATAATAATATTGTTAATGCCCGTTCCCAGGTCAATCAATTTGCTGATTCCCAGGATCAGAACTACCGTCTTCCCGGCACTGTAGTAATCTCCGTTGGGCATAATGGTATAAATATGGTCAATTTGCGACCATATTAGGATGAATATTCCCAGTCCGATTACCAGTAAAATGTGGGTGGTGCGGTGATACAGGTTGCTGATTTTGTCCGTGTCGTTATTGTTCCAGGCTTCGGCAACCACCGGTGATGAAATACTTTGCAGCGAATACATAGGCACCGACAGCACGTTGCTGATGAAAAATGCAATGGCAAAAACGGCCAGACTGTCAAGCCCTATCAGTGTGCCTACCATAAAAGCATCCAGAAAGTTGATAGCCTTGGCACCCATAGCTCCAAAAAAACCAAACAAGGCAAACACCCCCATCTGCCTCAGCATACCGTTATGGATGTGCTTTCTGAAGGGCTTAATCCTAAACTGTCCAAGCCACCTGAGATACCCCATTTGGGAGATAAGCTTCAAACAAAAAGTTATCACTATTCCCCACACAACTTCGTCCAATGACAGGTAGCTGTAATAGTATAGAACTGCCAGCAGAGGTAAAGAGATTTTAAGGTACCACTGTTCAATAAATGCAGGTACAGCGGCCCGCATAAAATTGAGACTGTATTGGCTGAACAGCACCGCAAACGCCATTAGCAGTATCAGTATCCAGATTATGGAAAAATACTCTTCAAACAGGGGCGATCGTGCACTGTAATATGACCGGATTGGAGACTCAAATAAAAAGTAAAGCAATGAGGCAAAACCTGCAGCCAATATAGCATAAAGCACCACGAAGCTCAAAAACCCTCGGTGGCCGGCTTCTTCATCCCTGAACTGAGGAAAAAACCGGATAACCACATTATTTAAACCCAGCAAAATAAGCGGAGCAAATAACGCAGCAGTATCGATAAGGAATCTCGTAAGCCCAAGCTCTTCGGGAGTAAAAAATGCAGGGTATATAAACAGTACATTCACCATGCCCAGCACTGTGGCAGCATAAGTAACTGCCGAGTACTTAATACCCTGTCGTCTGATTACACCCATGTGAACATTGCTTAGCGCAGTAAAGGTAGTGGATTGGGTGGATTTTTATCCCTGTGGTCAGATCGTGCTATTCCTCGTCAAAAAACAGATTCACCTTGTCAACACCCTCAATATCCTTGAGTGCAGAGATCAGTTCCCCCGACATGGATTCCTTACGCAACAGCACATACCATGAGAATTCCATGATATCTCCCCGGTCATCAGTCAGATTTTTGACATTCACCAGGTTGTATTTTCTAAGATATCTGTTCAGGGCTTTGTCAAACAGGTGCGCATCTGCACGCGAACCCAAATACACCAGCTGAAGTAAATATTCGCGTTTGGCAGGATTTTCGGCATATACGGCGGTGGCTATCATCAGTGAAAACCCAATAAAAAGTGTTCCAATCACCGCCACTATGTACATGCCGGCTCCACAAGCAAGGCCTACTGCCAGTGAAAAAAAGATATACATGATATCCTGTGTGTCCTTAACAGCGGTTCTGAACCGGATTATGGACATGGCCCCTACAAGACCGAAAGCGCGAGCAAGATTGTTACCTATCACCATGATCACCAATGTAGTGATCATGGCCAGCATAATCAGTGAAATTACATAATGAGATGAATAACTGACCCCTTTGTAGGTTGCCCGGTAAAACAAACTTACCAGAATGCCGCAAAACAAGGCAACTGCAAGATTGGTCAATGCTTCTGCCGGTGTAATCCGAAAAATAAAAAATGAGTCGAGAAGTTCTTCCATTCCTTAAATTGCAATTCTAATAAGCCAGCGGGTGGCAGTTAAAACCCTCCACGTATTTTGACAAAGCCTGTGCTTTTAAATCAAATTCACGCACAATTGACTTCATCCACGAAGGCATGGGTGAATCAAAATACTTGACCTCCAGTATAAAATGCCCGGCCCACGGATACACAAAGTCAACATTGTCAAACAATTCGTTGAGTTGCGGATAAATCCTTGAGCGGATGTTTTTGTCAAAGGTAATACGAACCCCGGGATCGAAGATTCCATGATACGGTTCGCGATGGTAAACAATCAGATTCACCGGGTGCATCTGGTAACGTTTCTGGTTATATAAAAACCGGGCGGCATCGTCCTTCACTCGCTGATCATTCTTAAGCAAATAGGGTTCATATTCGCCGTAAGTCAATACTTTTTCCAGATTACAAAACAATATGGGTGCCCTGTTTTTGTAAATACGGTTGGATATCTTTCGTTTGATTTCAAGAAATACCTTGCTGTTGGTTTCCAGGTTGTTATAACCCCGCACCCTGAGCTTTTTCCGGTCGCGCAACCCTTCGATCTTCTCAAATACGGCATGCCGGTGAATGCTGTCAAAGTAGATGCTTCGAACAGTATAGTGGGGTACTTCACTGTCTCGGGCATATAGATCGGGCCTGACAAAGGGCTGTACTGCTCCTCTCAAAGGTTCGAGAAGATGATTCGGGATCAGGTACTTTCTTTCGTAACGCAGCTTCATCGGATTACATCGGTGACCGGAAAAGTTTATAAACATATTCCCGTGGGGTGAGAGGTACTCCTGCCACCTCAATATCCACCATCTTTCCGGGCATCAGAGAGCCGTTGGAGGCATCAAAAAATACCGAAAAGAAAACTACAGTCTGACCCTGTAAAATTTCAGACACATTGTTAAAGTCATGAACACTGCCCAAAGTCCTGTTTCTGGCCAGCATGTGATCTCTGATCACTACAGTATTGCCCGAAGCAATATAGGGTTTGTCTCTCAGCAATACAGGTGCTATGCCCACATATGCAGTAGTATCGGCAATTTTAACCAGCATATCCTTATCCAGAAAATTCCTGTCGAGTACTAACATTCCATCCATGGGCGATACAAGGGTAAGCTGCTCAATGCGGCCCTGAATTTGCCTGATCTGCTCTTCCGCAGCTTCAATGCGCGTTCTGATTAACCTGATCCGCTCTGGTTTATCCCCTGTTGTTACCACGGCCAACCGGGCTTCCGCAAGTTGCACAGCCAGTTCTTTCATGTCGAGCTCATGCTGGTCAAGCTCGTATTGCTGCATGGAGATCACCGAATCGGCCAGTAGCAGATTCGCTCGTTCCATCCGTAATCGCTTTGTCTCAAGGTCGCGCCTGGCTATGGCAACTTCTCTTTCCGCCCGGGCTACATCTTCCGGCTTTTCACCCGTGGCATAAAAGATCAGTTCTGCTTTTAAAACTTCAACTTCACTCAGCAGCTCTGCCAGCCTCACTTCCTCATCATTGCTGTACAAAAAGCCAATTGTGTCACCCTTGCTGATATGAAACCCCTGAAACAACTCTTTCCGTAATTCAAACCTTACCACGTCACCACGTCTGAACTCGGTAACACTGTAAGATTCTATAGCTCCGGTCAACTGATTGCGAAACGCTGAGATCAGGCTGCCATCAGGCAATCGGCTAAGCTCCCAACTTTGCACTGGCTGCACCAAAGCACGCGTCTTGATCTTGTAATTGACCTCAACCGGTATAAACAAGGCAGCTACACCGGCTATGAGCAGAAGGATCAGCAGTATGGTGTATTTTTTCCGGTGAAGCATAGTAGTTTGGGCCTGACAAGGCAATAAAAAAAGCAGGAAGTCCTGCTTTGATTTTTTTATCGGGTTGATATTACCGCAAAGTTAACAAATTTTTAAGTGGACGTAAATGTTTCCGTTTCATGTTTATGGATATCTTTTTGTGGGGCGCACTCCGTGCCCCGGTGACTTATTTTTTGTTCCGTATTGATACCCCTTCACCTTCCTCTCATACCTGAAATCCCAAATGCGGCTGGGTCACAAATTGCTTGCTCCCTGCAAACAAACAACTGCCCCTGCATTTCAACTATTCAGCCTTTAACCCGCCGGCTGCAAGCAGCATTGGCTGTATTTCCGGTGAATAGCTTTACGTATTGATCAATCGGGCTTTGCGGGTAACATACTGTTTGCAAAAACGTTATGCCAATAATGCCGGACGCACTTAACCGAAAAAAACATCTTGTAATGCCGCAACGGGTTTATACATTTGCACCGGATTACTACTCATTATACTATATGACGGCCCATGACCAACCGATACTTCGACCTGATAGACCAAACGTTTTACTTTCCTCAGGAAAGCTTTGACATTGAAAATGGATATCTCACCTTTAATGGAATTCCGCTCAAACATCTGATCGATAAATACGGAACTCCCCTGAAGCTCACCTATTTGCCTAAGATCAGCGCTCAGATCAAGAAGGCCAAAAACCTCTTTTCCAGGGCTATGAAATCGGTCAATTACCAGGGTAACTACTACTATGCCTATGTTACCAAGAGCTCTCACTTCAAATTTGTGATTGAAGAAGTGCTCAAAAATGATGTGCAGATTGAAACCTCCTCAGCATTTGATATTGATATCATTTGGAAACTCTATGAGCAGGGCCTGATCAAAAAGAACAAGATCATTATCAACAATGGTTTTAAACCACCCCTTTACGTAAAACGCATTGCCGATCTCATCAATAACGGCTTTTACAATGTACTGCCTGTAATCGATAATAAAACTGAACTCGATCTGTTGGAGCAATATGTTGATGGTACTTGCAATGTTGGAATCAGAATTGCCACCGAAGAAGAACCCAATTTTGAATTTTATACCTCAAGATTGGGTATCCGCAGCTCGGAAGTGCTGCCGTTCTACGAGGATAAAATAAAATCCAACCCGAAATTCAAGCTTAAAATGCTCCACTTTTTTGTGGATACCGGTATTAAAGACAACATATACTACTGGGGAGAATTTAAAAAAGCACTCAAGGTTTACTGTGAAGTAAAAAAACGTTGCCCCGAACTCAGAGCTATCAACATCGGAGGAGGTATGCCCATTCGCAATTCCCTGGGCTTTGAGTTCGATTATAAATACATGATCCGCGAAATCGTCAATCTCATCAAAGATGCATGCGAAACCGACGGTATCCCGGAACCCGACATTTTTACGGAATTTGGCAAATACACCGTCGGAGAAAGCGGAGCTACCATATTTTCCGTCATTGGACAAAAACAGCAAAACGAGTCTGAGCTTTGGTATATGATCGATAACTCACTCATGGCTACTTTGCCCGATAGCTGGGGTATTTCTGAACGATTTATTCTGCTTCCCATCAATAAATGGCATAATGAATACACCAGAGTCAATATCGGTGGCCTCAGTTGTGACAACTCGGATTACTACAATTCCGAAGTTCACGAAAACCAGGTGTACCTCCCACGCTTTTCATCATCCGATGCAGAAACACTGTTTCTCGGCTTTTTCCACACAGGCGCATACCAGGACAGTCTGAGTGGCTACGGTGGCATTAAACACTGCCTCATCCCGGCACCCAAACACATTATCGTTACGCGCGATGAACAGGGCAACCTTCAGGATTGGATGCATGCTGATGAACAGGATGCCGAAAGTATGCTGAAAATCCTGGGTTACTCCGGTACCCGGTAATCGGTTTGGACACATGACCCTTTAATGTGAAGCTGCCATGTCAAAACCTATTGTCAGGATCAGTCGGGCCATTATCCGAAATCAGGATAAAATCCTATTCCTTAAGCAGGTAAAGTCCCGTGGCGGCAAGTTCACTCTCCCTGGCGGTAAAGTGTCCAGAAAAGAAGACATCAAAAAAACACTGGTCAGGGAACTAAAGGAGGAAACCGGTATTGTAACACATACTGATGATCTCGAAATGGTAGGAACGCAATATCTGAAAAGATCCCAATTCTCTTTGGCAATCCACTTTTTTGTGGTGCACAAATGGCAGGGAGATCCGGTAAACAACGAACCGCACAAATTCAGCAAGTTAGCCTGGAAAACCTGGCCACTCAATATCAACAAAACAACTCAGGCAGTCAAAAAAGCACTTGATCAATATCTCGATCCGGCAGATGATAAAAACAGCCGGAAAACTTATTTTTAATGCCCTTGCAGAAACACTATTACCTTAGCCATGGAAACACCCCAAAATAACCCCGAACAAATACTGCCGGGAACTTTTACCGAACACGAACACTGGTATCCCAAAGCACTCAATGCGGCAATACACCCCATGGTTTTGTTTTTCATGACCATGGGAAATGACCGCATCATTAAAAGATACTGCCATCTGCATCCAACGGTTAAAGCAGCCGACCTGGCCGAAGTGCTGAGTTATAAACCCAGGTATTTTCTCTGGGCAGGTGCTGACCTCATCAATGTAACTTCGGCAGGTGGTCGAAGGCAAATGGTTGTTATCGAAAACAACTCATGCCCCAGCGGACAAAAGTCAAACCCCCATGCCGAATCTCAGCATGAACAAGGTGGTTACCACTTGCTTATGGAGGGTGTTTTCAAACCTTATGTTCTCCATAAAAAACCTAAAATTAACGGAGATCTGGCCGTACTGTACGATAAAAACCTCATGGAAAACAGGGGTTATGCAGCTGCCATGGCCGATTCCTTTAATGAACCTGTATGGCTTGTTCCCTTTTTCCGGCATGATAAAAATAACCCTGCCTGGTTTGAAGACGGTGTCCTGAAAATAAGAGATGAAAATGGACAAACGCATGATATCCGTGCAGCTTTCAGGTATGTCACACAAAGACCCTGGAATAGGATTCCCATCCATACCCGCACCCTAATTTTTAACCCAATCATTGCCTGCCTCAGCGGTGGCAGAAACAAATTGCTTGCAGCCAAGGCCTATGATATGTTTAATGCCGATATGGCAGCCAAAAGCCTAAAAATCAATACCCCCGAAACAATCTGGGATGTAAGTAAAGACGAAATCCCGCTGTGGGTAAAAAAAATGGGCGGACATGCCGTTGTAAAAGTACCCTACAGCAATGCAGGTCAGGGAGTCTTCACCCTGGTGAACAAAAAAGAGCTGGATACCTTTATGGAGTCCGACTATGAATATGAACGATTTATCGTTCAAAGCCTCCTGGGTAATTATCGCTGGAGCTCCACCGGATCATCCGGCAAACTCTATCACGTGGGCACCATCCCCAACCTTAAAGGGGAAACCTATGTTGCCGACCTCCGCCTGATGGTCAGTTCTTTCGATGACGGCATCAAACCCATTTGTCTTTATGCCCGTCGATCCAAAGTACCACTCGTTGACAAAATCAAAGACAGTACTGAAAGCTGGGATATGCTGGGTACTAACTTGTCAATTGCCAATCCGGACGGCACTTTTGGCACCGACCCCACACGCCTTATGCTGATGGACAGGAAAGACTTCAACAAACTCGGAATCGGTGTTGATGACCTCATTGAGGCCTATGTCCAAACTGTACTTTCCATGATGGCGATCGATCAAATGGCTCAAAACCTGGTTAATTCTAAAGGCAAATTCAGGCTTAAGCTTTTCCAGTCGCTCAATAACGACCAAACCCTCCTCGATGAACTGGTTATGTAACATTTTGTAACTTGTGGCATGCCAAAAAAATTTGACATCCTTGTGCTCACTGACCATAGCGTCCATACAGGGTCCAATTCGTTATATGGCATCCTCAACTCTATGCAAAAGCAGGAAACTTGCGGAATACTGGATGTTGCCAGCAGGGGATTCGCTGAAAATGATCCCTTTTTTAATGGAATCAACAGCACTGAGATTTATGTATCCACTGTTGCTGATACCTTTGCTTTCAGTGACAAACATGCTGCATTCCAAAACCGGCAAAGAAAAGATCCGGCCGGTTACGATTATGTTTTATTGAGACTGCCACATCCGGTATCCGATAGCTTTTTTTCATTTTTACAGACATCTTTTGATGAAAAACGAATTATAAACCGCCCTTCCGGTATCCAAAAAAGCAGCTCAAAAGAATACCTGCTGAAGTTTGCTGAGTTTTGCCCGCCCATGAAGCTTTGCAAAACTGTTGACGACATTATCGAATTTGGGCAAAACTTTCCCATTGTGTTAAAACCGCTGCGAAGTTATGGCGGAAAAGGTGTGGTGAAATTACACGATGGCTTAATTTCAGGGAGCGAACAATCCTGGACGCTGGAAGAATATCTGCCTGAAATCAATGCAGAACTTGAAAAGGGAGGGATGCTGGCCATGGAGTTCCTAAAAAATGTTACCCGGGGCGATAAACGAACGGTTGTTGTTTATGGAAAAATAATTGGTTCTTCTCTCCGGATGCCTCCAAAAGGATCATGGCTGTGCAATGTTGCTCAGGGTGGCAAAGCTGTGGCAGCTACTGCCAATCAGGATGAAAAGAATATACTGAATGCTGTAATTCCCGACTTGCTCAAAATGGGCGTGGTGATGGTGGGTATGGATACCCTGGTTGGTAACTCAGGCAAAAGAGTTCTGAGTGAACTAAACACCCTGAGCATAGGTGGCGTGGCACAAATGCACGACCAATCCCGAAAACCTTTGCTTGAAAAAACTGCTTCTCTTTTGTTAAAATACATGAAAGATCTATATACACTATGAGTTCTCGATTCTTTAATGACACAGATGTTCCGGTCATCGAAAAACTGGATGTATCGTCTTGTCTTCCGGGCACAGTTACTCAATACTGGCTGCATTTGGCTACCGACGGAATGAGCAGGTCTATTCAGGTACCCGTACTCGTCGCAAGAGGGTTTCAGGAGGGCCCTGTGCTAGGTCTTACCGCAGCAGTGCATGGCAATGAACTCAATGGCATACCCGTGATTCAGCGATTATTTAAAGAGCTGGATATCAACCAACTCCATGGAACCATTGTGGGTGTGCCGGTAGTCAATGTTCCTTCATTACTGAGAAGGCGTCGCAGGTTTATTGATGGCACTGACCTCAATCATATTATGCCCGGAAAACCGGGTGGAAATGTAAGCGAAGTATATGCTTTCAGATTTTTTCATCGCATCGTTAACCAATTCCATTATCTCATCGATTTACATACAGCCAGCTTCGGGCGTATCAATTCGTATTACATCAGAGCAGACATGAATGACCCGGTTACTGCTCAGATGGCAAGGCTGCAAAATGCTCAGATCATTGTCAATAATGCCCCTAACGACGGTACCCTTAGGGGTGCCGCAAGCCAAATGAAAATACCCGCAATTACCCTTGAAGTAGGCGATCCCAATAAATTCCAAAAAGGCATGATCCGATCAGGCCTCACCGGCATTTATAATGTATTGAGCTACCTGAAAATGTTGCCGGTGGTCATCGAAAAACCCGATCAAAAAACCGTACTGTGCAACACTTCATACTGGATTTTTACCCAAACCGGCGGAGTGCTTGATGTTCTTCCCAGAATCACTGAATTGGTAAAAAAAGGCGATGAAATCGCTATCCAGAGAAACATTTTTGGCAAAGTAATTTGCAAGTACTTCTGCCCTGAAGATGGGATAGTTATCGGTAAAAGTGTTAACCCGATCAGCCAAACAGGATCGCGAATTCTTCATCTTGGCATAAACTTTGAAGAAAATTGAACGAATACGGCCCCAACTATGTATTAATTCAGAATTTATTCAACTTTCATGGCTATCATTGCGCCGACAAACTGTTATATATCATGGCTGAATCTGAAAAACTTAGATATAGCGACAGCGACCTGGCAGAGTTCCGGGAAGTGATCAACAAAAAACTGGATCAGGCCAGAACTCAGCTTAAAACCCTTCATCAGCAATTACTGGATCTAAACACCAACAGTGACTCCGGAAAGATTGGTGATTGGGAAGAAGGAAACGACTCCAACGAAAGGGAATACCTCGCCAATATGGCCGACAGGCAGCAAAGATTTATCAGAGATCTCGAGAATGCCCTGGTCAGAATTGAAAACAAAACATATGGAATCTGCAGTGTAACCGGTAATAAAATCGATAAAAAGAGATTGCTGCTCGTTCCTCACACAACTAAAAGCGTTGAAGGCAAACTAAACCAATAACCCATTATTGCTCACTATTTGCTCAGTTATCATGTTGTCTAAAGAAAACCCCGAAATGCGCAAAAAGCGCAACAACAAAAAGTTGAAACCGGCTCCTAAAACCAAGTACAAAAATCAGTTTTTTGATGAGGACGACGAATTCAGCGATGAGGACATACAATCTTCCCTCAACCTCTCCATCGACGATCTCTATGAAGACGATGAAGATGATCGCTATTAGAAGGGTGCACAATTTTCAAAAATTTGACACCGGTTTTCAAGGTTCTTGATGAACCACAGCTATGTCAGTTTCCGTATATATTTTTGAACAAAGTAATCTGCTTTCATCAAGAGAGTTGGATCAACTGGAACCGGCCGGCTTTGTAGTCAGTAGATTTAATACCTATTCCGGGCTTAAGGCGGGATTGTGGAACTATGAACCGGACTACCTGATCTGGATCTGGGACTCACAAACTATTGATGGTCTGAGAAACAACTATCATGATGTGATTAAAAATTTTCCGGCCATACCGCTTTTGGTGTTCGGAGCAAACCTGGATGCCAATATCGCAGAAAACCTTTTCAAAGCAGGAGTCAATGCCGTTTTTCCTTTTAAACCGGAGACCTCATTAATAATAGCCGCTTTATCCGGTATCGAAAAAAGAAAAATTCTCAGCACCATTAAAGACTTGAAATTTCTCGATATCGAACTACAGCCCGATAACCAAATTGCAATGGTCAAAAACAACAGGCTCAGACTCACAAAAACGGAATTCCGACTCCTTTCCATGTTTCTCAAAAACCAGAAAAAAATCCTGAAAAAAGAGCGTCTTATTGAGTTTCTGTGGAAAGAGGCCGCAGATGATAAGTCAAATTATGACTTTCTTTATGCCCACATCAAAAACCTGCGTAAAAAACTCGCCCTCGCCCGAAGCAACGTTAATATTCGGGCTGTATATAGTATGGGATATAAACTCACTGAAAAGAAGGAGTAGCGTGGGAGAGACTTGAACTCTCGACCTCAGGATTATGAATCCTGCGCTCTAACCGGCTGAGCTACCACGCCAAAAATCAGGCTGCAAAAATACTGGAATTTTATCAATTCCAATACTTAGCCTCAATAAATTGCTAAAAAGGGTTTAGTGACCTCCTTCCTGCTCTTTTTGCCTTTGCTTAAGATCCTGTTTTAACCGCTCGCGCTCTACTTCTTTGTCACCTTGAATGGCAACTTCTCTTTCCGCATCTCTGGCTAAGCGCTCTTCGTATGCGTCTATCCGCTCCTGATCCCGGTCGGTTTGCAGCCGGATATCCAGTCCGTACTTTTTGCGCTCTTCCAACACACTCAATTGCATTTCATTAAGTATTCTCCGCAGCGATACCTCATATTTAGCAGAATATTCCTGCCGTTTTACCACATCTTCTCTACGCTGGATCGCAAGCTGTTCATTAATGCGTTCTCTTTCAGTTCCTGATGCAGCTCTCAGCCGGGTTGTCAGCTCCATCTGCCGGGCAGTGAGTGTATTAATCTGCTCAAAGTAGCTATCATTCAATTGCGATACACGCTTAACCTGATCTTTATCCAGAATGTACAGCATGGTCATACTTTCCGTGGCTTCATTTGCCTGGTTCTTTGCCCTTTCGTTTAGTGTAGCTTGTCGATCCTAGCCATAAACCTTTACTGTACCGGCTATTAACAGACTAAGACACAATACTGCTGAAACGAGAATTTTCATTTTGGATAACTTTTTGTTTGGTAAATAGTCTACCTCAAAGGTACTTACTGCCAGATGTATACCACCTAATTACCCCGGTCATTTTCCGGGTTAAAACACATTGGGCGGATCATAGTTGGCTTTCCGATATGGAATATTGATAAAATCCAGCGATGAAGGCTTCACTCGCAGATAAAAACTGTAAGTGCCGCGAATAGGTTGCCAGCTCATCCCCATTTCCCAGCAGTGCAGATCTCTGTAAAAAGTTATATCCGGATAAGTAATTTGCTTACTGGAAAAGTCATAGCCAATATTCCTCACTTCAAATCTCCAGTGGGGAGTAATGTTCAGGGCTCCGTTCAGGTCCAGTGAGTTCACCGTTATTCTGAACGTATCTCTGCCGTCAATGGGTGCTACGTTAAACCTGATATTGTGATTTACATTAAACGACTCTATCACAGGCGGAACACTGTTGCCTCCGGCTCTTCCGGTTCCTGCAGGTTGATCCCGGCGCAATACCAGGCTTTGAAATGTACGCCAGTCCATGCGCGTTGAAAAACCTGCATCAAAGGTCACAAACCGCACCGGGATATTTCTTGTGTCCCAGACATACTGCTGTACACGCCTGCCCGTAGGATCTGCCTCATAAGGATCAAATACCAACCGGAAATCAAAATTGACCATATTGAACAAAAACGTATTCCCGGCTATATTCAGTTGACTAAAGTGCAATGAATCGGCCGCAAAATTGTAACTCCCATTGATGTTGACCCGGTCAAATACCTTAAACTTCCTGTCTTCCATCTTTCCGTCAGGACCCCTTCGCCGCCACTTGCCTTCAAATACATTCAATATATTAAACCCGACACTGGATCTTAATCCCGCTGCCGGAGGACCGCCAAACACAGTTTGCTCAAAATAACTATATTGCATCTTGTCATCAAACCGCGAGTCCACTTGTACAGAATCAAAATAGTTCCAGATCGGATTTAGGTAGTTGGGCGAAAATGTATAATTGATACTGGGTGTAATAGTATGCCTTAGTGCCCTTAACCGACCCCGCCTGAAATTAGCCGTTCCAAACAACATCGTTGACAGCGATGCACCGGCTGAGAATTCGCGAACCGACCTGAACCCATAAACAGGCTGATCAGTTATTGTACCATAGCTTATTGTATCTGTAATGATTACGGGCTCGCTGTCGTCATCTGGAAATATGGTGTCAATTCTGATCACCGGAGTAGGATCGAACACTTTCTCCGTTGTTCTGTAGTACCAGCGCTCATTGTAATTGACCGTAGGAGTAAACCTGAAATGCCTGAATACATTATAGCTCGCACTCACTGTTGGGGTATGCCTGATCCCGTATCGCATATCCTCAAACATCTGAGGTTGAAAAAAAGTAGTATCAGTAGTGCGTATCTCATTGGTAGCGCGCATATTGTATCCAACACCAATTTTCTCATACCAGGCCTCGCGCACTCCGGCCCTTTCAGTCCTCCTGAAAGGATAGATTTGATTCATCCTGAAATCCACTACGGGCAGCTGAAGTGTCAGTTGACGTGTAGCCGTATTTTGCGAGTGGCTCATGCTTGCTGTTAAACTGAATGGACTGCCGGGAAATAGTTGATTGAAGGTTACATTGGATCCCAATTGATTATTTAGTACGTTTCCGGCATCGTTGTTATTCAGACTCAAATAGTTATCTGTTTGCAAGTTGATATTGCCGGAAAAACTTCTGGTTGGGTGCGCATTGGCAGCCTGAGCATGGTTCCAGCGTACGAGAAATGACCTGTTTCTCGAAAAGTCCGGCGTGCCTGGTTCATCAACCTGTCGTAATGAATACCCCAATTGAAAATTCCCGTTATAGGCATAGCGCTTGTTATAACGGATGCTTGATTGCACACCCCAGCTTCCCCGGCTGTAGATATCGCCGGTCAGGGTTACATCCAGATACTCGCCAAACCCAAAATAATATCCCGTGTTTCGAACACCTAATCCAAAAACGGGTGAATTTTCAAACTCCCGGGGAAAAATGATCCCGTTTCTTTGCCCTTTGGAAATGGGAAAGAATCCAAACGGCAGCCAAACCGGCGTTGGTACATTAGCTATCTCCAGATTAGAAGGGCCTACCACAACCAACTTGTCCGGAATCACCTTTTGCTTTCGGCTCCTGATGCCGTAATGGGGTTCGGGATGATCGCAGGTGGTAAAAATGGCATTCTCACCAAACACAATATCATTATCACGCCCCTCTGCATCCTTTCCGTAGTATTTTATCCGCCGGCTCAGCACATACAGGTCGTTGTAGGTTGACGATACATGGGCAATGAGCCCCCGTCTGGTTTGAAAATTATACTGAATGGTGTCCCCCTTAAACTGCTGATCACTTTCCGTCATTTCAGGACGTTGGGAAGGTATACCCGCACTGTCAGGAACTGTATGTGCCAAAAGTATATTAGTGGTCCAGTCAATCTCAATATATCCGGCTGTTAACATGATATCCCGCTGCCGTATGTTTGCCCGGTTGTAAAGTATCATTTTTGTTTCAGGCAGGTCAAATACCAGCGAATCAGCTGCCTGATAATGTATGGGCGCATCAATGGCATCCGCTGAAATTCTGTAGGGCAGTTGAGGAGGTAAGGTGTCTGACATTAACACTGTATCAACCACGGCTGTATCTGCCACCACCGGAATAGTATCGCTACCAATGGTAGCACCGGTCCGTTGAGCGACGACTTCCCATACAGAAAACAAAAGGAAAATTACAGCTATGGGTTTGATTTTCAAGATATGCTTACTACCTTTGTATTACTGTGGGTAAAGGTCTGAAATCTTTTGTCATTCAGGCCCCTGATTGCAGAACAATAACGCACACGGCAAACGAAATATGTATACTGCGTAAGGCTAAAAGAGCAATAATTGCGTTCATTTTAACCTTATAAGCGTCAGTATATGAGAACGGCAGCCATTTATCTTTCTTTTATTTCCGGTATGGCCGGCATGGTTTGGTTTGCAGGCTCACTAACCCACGTCCATTCTCCGGCATGCTACGAAATTTTTCATCACCTTGATGGAATCCCCCATTTTGCTGTGAAAGGTGAAAATGACTGGGAACTAGTAGTCCCGTCTATGAGGTCGGGTGTGGAAGTTGTAGTCATTGATCCCGGGCATGGTGGCAGGGATCCCGGTTGCCGGGCCCACGGCTTTCAGGAAAAAGATATTGCACTCAATATTGCACTGAAACTCGGTGAAAAAATACGTCGTGAAATGCCGGGCATTAAGGTCATTTATACCCGTGAACGGGACGTATTTGTCCCCTTGCACGAACGCGCTTCCATAGCCAATAAAAACGATGCCGATCTTTTTATTTCCATTCATGTAAACAGTGCCCGAAATACCGCCGTGTTTGGTACGGAAACTTTCGTTATGGGCTACCATAAAGCAGGAGAAAACCTTGAAGCAGCAAAAGAAAACCTCGCCGTAGCCCAGCGTGAAAACGAAGTGATCCTGCTGGAGGAAGACTATGAAATGCATTACGGTAATTTTGACCCCCACTCTGAAATAGGACATATTCTGCTTTCCATGGTTCAGGATGCTTTTATAGGCCAAAGCCTGCTTTTTGCTTCCAAGGTGGAAGACGCTTTTACCGAGCGTGCAAACAGAAAAAGCCGCGGTGTAAAACAAGCCGGCTTTGTTGTCCTTCGAGCTACTACCATGCCCAGTGTGCTCATAGAAACCGGGTTTTTGACCAACAGGCAGGAAGCCATGTTTCTGGGGTCTGCCGCAGGGCAGGAAAAACTGGCCGGGTCAATTTTTGAAGCCCTTCATGAATACCGTATTGCTGTTTTAGGTACAGAGCAACCCCTGGCTTCAGGCGGAGCCCAAAACAAAGAGATATCAATAAATACAAACCATAATGCTTCCTCACCTTCTCAGGCTCAACCGGTAAAGCTCAGTCCGGAAGTACAGTTTAAAGTGCAGCTTGCGTCCTTACCCCGCCGTATTGATGTGCGTCAAAATCCCTGGAAAAATGTCCGCAACCTCGAAGTATGGGATACGGGCCAGGACTTTAAATATTTGGCCGGTGGCTTCAGAAACTATGAAGAATGCCACAGTGCATGGCAGGAATTGCGAAAAAAGGGTTTTGACGATGCCTTTATCATTGCATTGCGAAATGGAGAGCGAATTCCGGTGCAGGAGGCAAGAAATATGGCTGATGCACGCTAACTAAATCACTTCGCGGAAACTTTTTGTTCCACCTTAAGGTTAACGAAATCGCGGGCCGCACTGTCGCGTTGCCGGCTTGTGGCCGGTGATGAGGAAAGTCCGGACAACGTAGAGCGTCACACCACCTAACGGGTGGGGTTCTGTTCAGGGCAGAACACAGCAAGTGCCACAGAAAATTACCGCCGCGCATTATTGCGGGGTAAGGGTGAAAATGTGAGGTAAGAGCTCACAATTTGGCCGGGTAACCGGTCAGATGGGTAAACCTTGTGGGTTGAAATGCCAAATATACTCCGGGAACCTTTTTGGTTGCAGCGTTGCTCGCGCTGTCTTCGGCACGGGGAGGGTAGGCAGATAGAGCAAACCGGTAACGGCTTGCCAAGATAAATGACAGTGACATTGCCTCCGGGTAATGACAGAATCCGGCTTACAGGCCCGCACCCTGATTTTTTATTGCTTAAGCCGCATATTCACACGCGGTGAATATGCCGGCCCTGCAATTATTTTCTACCTTGCACCTTTCCTGTTGTTGTTAAATAAATTACTTGCTGTATGGACACCATCCTGTTTGAACGGGGAAGCTTCTCCATCAGGCTGCAATCAGAACCATCCGAACAAGTTATAGACCTGCTGGCAGGGACGCGATGGGGTACTCCGGGGAAACTGCAATACCGGCAACTGAACCTGAGAAAAAACCTCCCTTTAAACCTCAATGCCCGCTGGATTACCACCTACAGAGGAGACCAGCTTTTGGGAGTATTTGCCATTCTAAAACGGCAAATAATTATCAAAAATGAATCGCTGGATGCCTATCATGTCCGGTACCTTGCTGCTTCGGCATCCATCCTTACCGGAGCTGGTAAAGATGCCACTGTGAAAAAACAAAGGAAAAGCCCAATCCGAGATTCCTTCCTGAAAATTTTTGAAGACCCTACAGTAATTGATCCGGATAGAAAGCCTGATGCACCTTGTGTTTTTTACGCCTATGTTGAACAGGGCAATATCAGATCCATGCAAATGGATGCAGATTTCGGCTTTGTACAAACACGCACTTTCAGTGCAATTACCTTCAGTCGGTTTTTTCCCTCGCTGAATAAACAGGTAGCAGAACCGGACAAAGATGATTTTTCCAGACTGGAGGAGCTGTTACGACAAAGATTCGCCGGACATGGATTTTTTTTTGACGATCATCTTTTTTACAAGGGGAAATACCTGGTTTTCAAAGATAAAAACCGGATTGTCGCAGGTGTAAAAGTTATACTGCAAAACTGGGCCATTGACTACATGCCCGGCCTTAGTGGAAAGATCATGCTCAATGTGCTGCCAAAGCTTCCGATCCTTTCTAAAATTATGAAGCCGGAAAACTTTGAGTTCTTGTTGTTTGATCACATTGTTCTGTTACCGGGATATGAGCACTGTATTTATCCATTGCTTGAGTCGGCACTGGCTGCTTATAAAGTTAACATGGGGCTGATATGGGCTGATGTGGAAGACCCTGTCAACTCTCTGGTCAGCACTGGCGGAAAATTGGGATTTATTGCCCGTATAAAAGAAAGAGCCAATGCTGAACTAACGGCTAGATATCACAACTGTGACCGTGACACCATCCGCTTCCTTGAAGAAAACCCATTGTTTCTTAGCTCTTTTGACATGGCTTAAGCAATCATGCACGGTTAGGGAAGATCTTCAATTCGGGTTGTAGTCCATGCCTCGGCTCGATGCCGAAACAGCCGCCTTGTGGCAGCCCAGGTTGACTTGAACAAATCGGATTGCCGGTATTTTTCCAGAGCTTCCCTGCTGTCCCATATACTGTACG
This sequence comes from Saprospiraceae bacterium, assembly GCA_050485785.1. Classification (GTDB taxonomy): domain Bacteria; phylum Bacteroidota; class Bacteroidia; order Chitinophagales; family Saprospiraceae; genus JBJHCA01. The sequence continues at coordinate 26,063 of JBJHCA010000021.1, forward strand.
TAAACAATACCCCGGGCAGGTCACTTTCCAGCAACTGCAAATATCTGCATCCATCAAATTGCCTGATATGAGTTTTGGATTCATCAAAAATCTTCAGAAAAGCCTGTACTTCATGCACTTGAAAGTGCATTTTGACAATGCGGATAATCATGTGTTTGGCGGTTTACAAAAAATCAATTTGCACTGCGGTATCTTTCTCAAGCCCTAGCAGGGTGGCTGCAGATCCCATGTTTATGGCAATCTCGAGGTACCCCGCTTCATTAAAGTGGCATAAAACCTCTCCAATCGAAACATCGTGATAATTCCTGCTCAGTTGGGTAATAGGGTCACTGCGTTTGTAATACAATTCAAAAGCCCGGCCCAGCCCTACTTTTTCAAACATCTGCCGTGTAACATTGGTCACAGCATTATCAAAATGATCAATGTGTATCACTGAAGCCCTGATCTGATCGCGGGTAGATACCGGCTGAATGCCAATTCTTTCCCGCATGGAGTTCACTTTCTTACCTGTTTCACCCAACGGTTTCTGCTTATAAATAGCCTGTGCCACCCGTGAAGCTCTACCTTTAAAATTGTACAAACCCGCAGAATCCGGAGGTAAAACATAAATCTCCTCCGGCAATCCGTCAAACAACAGGAAAAACAATCCGTTGTCGGGCCCTATGAAATAATGCCCGCGATGTACACAAAGAAGCATGTCCACCTCCTGAATATCCAGATTGTTCACATCCACAAGATGTATGCAGCCCCTGGGAAATGAAAATACAGCATTCTTCATCACATACGCGGCATGGATAATATCGTACTTTCTGATTTGATGGGTGATGCTCACAATCGAAGCATGGGGTACGGCTTGGTAAATAGTACCCTTCAGCAAACCGCTGTAATAATCGCTATCGCCGTAGTCGGTAGTAAGTGTAATAATCAATGGCTCCACCCTTGCATCATTTAACTGGTACAAACATAATGATAATTAAATCAACCCTGCATCCGTCCGGGAAGCGAATTGTCGGCGTGCAATTCACTGCTTGTTTAAAAAAATTTAACACGCTGTTCTTCTCAAAAAACCATACGCAAAGGCAAAAATTGTATTTTTGGGCTTGAGGCAATTGATGCGCTTCAACCTATTTGTTCATCAAAATACTATCGTCGTTTGAGCGAAATTAATCTGATACTGCAGGACATTGACCTGGTAAACTTGTTTGGTGAAAACCATACCCACCTTAAGATCATCCGAAAAAACTTTCCTGACATCATCATAACCTCCCGGGGAGACGGCATTAAGCTAACAGGCCCTAAAAAAGACACCCAGCGTCTGAAAGACAAAATCGAACTGATGGTGAAATCACTCAGGCAACATGGTGAATTAAATAAGCATACTGTGGAGGACATCATGGCTGGGTCAAATCCCTTCGATACCAAACCTACCCCCGAACAACAGGGACGTGTAATTGTATATGGCCGGGATGCCCGCCCTATCAAAGCCCGGACTATTAATCAGAAAAAAATGGTCGATTCCAGTGAGGATAATGACATCGTGTTCGCCATAGGTCCGGCAGGAACAGGCAAAACTTATACCGCTGTAGCCCTGGCGGTAAGAGCTCTGAAAAACAGGGTGGTTAAAAAAATAATCCTCACCAGGCCGGCTGTGGAAGCCGGGGAATCACTGGGATTTCTGCCGGGTGACCTCAAAGAGAAAATTGATCCCTATCTCCGCCCGCTTTATGATGCCCTGGATGATATGCTTCCCATTGACAAACTTAACTTCTTTATGCAAAATCGGGTCATCGAAGTAGCACCACTTGCTTTTATGCGAGGCAGGACACTCGACAATGCATTTATTATTCTGGATGAAGCTCAAAATGCCACCACAACCCAGCTCAAAATGTTTCTTACCCGCATCGGTCCATCTGCCAAGTGCATTGTTACCGGCGATATGACGCAGATTGATTTGCCCATGAGCCAAAAATCCGGGTTAAAACGCGCCATCGATATCCTTACACCCCTCGACGGAATTGGCCTGGTAACCCTCAATGCTGACGACGTGGTGCGGCACAGACTGGTGAAAGCTATAATTCTGGCTTATGACCGCTCTGACGAATACCTCAGAGAACACAAAGAACGCAGGAGTAATGCAGGCAACAGCAATACTGAACATTCCAGTCAACGTACCGACGCATAGCAACTGCTGAAAAAGTCTTTTCAAATTAAGTATTCCGGCACACTGGCCGGGCAGACACACCTTTTGCCCGAAATGCATTATTATTGTTTCGTCAATGGCACTCACTTTTATCAGTAAGGCCGCATTGTATCCAAAGCTAAATGATCTCGCCTATGTTTCTGTTGTCTGTTTTCACACCATGGATGACTTTTATTTTTTCATGGATATCTTTTTTTGGGCCTTCGGCCGTAGCTGACATTCATGCCGCAGAGCCACCCTGTACTTTGCCGGAAACTTATATCATCCGCGACGAAATCCCCTTGTATGATATGCATGTATATCAATCCCGAAGAAACAAGGTAATGGCTTCCATGCAGGGGAAACTGGCTATAGTTTCAGGTGAGGCAGTACACGACTTCTTTTATCTCACCGGATACAAAAACCGTAATGCCCTGGCCATCCTGGCACCGGATCATGAGCATCCTTTCATGCTTTTTGTACAACCCCGTGATCCAACCAATACTTTATGGGACGGCCCCAGGCTGGGTATGGATGGAGCTATGACACAACTGCATGCTGATACCGCTTTGGATATTGCTTTTTTTGCCGATGTAGCCGCAAATTTAATGGCCAGATACCCATCAGTTTCCATATTGCGGGCCGAAAGGAACTCTCTTGGCATTTCTCTCAAGGATATTGCCGGGGAGTATACACTGGAAGTGTTTGACGACCTTACTGATGTAGTTCATGAAATGAGGATCATTAAGGACCATTGGGAGCAGGATATGATAAGCCGTGCAGTTGATGTCACCGTGCTGGCTCATAAAAGAGTTTTGAGTACTGTCAAGCCGGGACTTTTCGAATATGATGTCAGAGCTGAAATAGAATATGTGTTCCAAAAAAACAACTGCACTACGGGGTTTAACTCCATAGTTGGTTCAGGCCCCAATGCCGGTATCCTGCACTACACGCATTATGACAGACAGCTCAGGTCAGGCGACCTCTTGCTGATTGACATTGGAGCTGAGTTTAATGGTTATACCGCAGATGTTACCCGCACCATCCCCGTCAATGGAGCTTTTACGCCTGAACAGCGAGTATTGTATGAACTGGTGCTTAAAGCCGCCGATGCCGGATTGTCCAAAATGACCACTGATCACTATATTCTCGATTGCCATCATGCTGCTACCGACGTAATGGTGCGTGGACTGCACGAGCTTGGCCTCATAGTTGATACCACTTCCTGGTGGCAAAAACGATTTTACATTCATTACAGAAATACACATTACATGGGCCTTTACGTGCACGATGTTGGCAGCTATGGTGATTTTAACCCCGCCAGGAGGGATGCTTACCTGCTCAATCCGGAAATCAGGGGAAGAAAACTGGAGCCCGGAATGGTGCTTACTATTGAGCCCGGAATATACTTGCTGGCTGACAGGCTCGAACATCTGGAAACTTTGTTTGGCCATCTGGCTGATATAGAAGAACTCAATGCTTTTGCTGAAGCCATTAGACCGCTGTATGAAAAGTATGCCGGTATTGGAATCAGAATTGAAGACGATGTCCTGATTACTGAAAACGGACATAAAGTGCTGTCTGCCAATGCACCCCGAACTGTTGCAGAAATTGAAAACGCGATGAAACGCTGAGCCCCCTGTCAATTCAACTCAAGTGAGGTAATGGGTGTATCGTGATATCAATAAAAAAGACGCAGTTTAAATGAGTCGTTCCGTGGATCTGACCAGTGCTTCATCTTTTCTGATGTTCCTTACTGCCAGCACTGCAAAAATTACGACAAGAAAGGGAAGAAGTACTCCATACCTGAATCTGCCTTCACTTTCAAAAAGTATACCGGCTTCATAGGCAGCTTCTCTGGCTCCGGCAAACTCGAAATACAAGAACAGCGCTGTGGAGATCATAAAAATTATGGTTGACCAGATCACGCCTTTCCCAATGGCAATTTGCAGCTTGCGGTTCCGGAAAAGGAAAATATTGATCAATGACAGCAAGGCTGCTGCAAGGGCAAGAAGAAACAACAAAATGTGATCAAAAATATCCAGGGTATGATCGTCCATAAGGTTAAATATCCCGGGATCCTGTGTTTGAACAGAGTATACCGGCATAAAAAAAAGACCAGCCGCACACAGAAATGCCAGCAGTAAGTATATAGTTTGAATTCGCTGTATCATGATATAGGTAAATTGCGCCCGCAAATTTATCAAAAAACACGGTCAGTTCAGGCTTCAGTCTTGAAAATAGGAATGCGTCTCATCCAGTATCCCGCGGGCTTCGGAAGCATCCTCTGCCTGTGAGTAAACCCTGAGGAGGGGCTCAGTACCTGAAGGTCTTAACATGACCCATCGATCTTCGCCAAAATAAAACTTGAACCCGTCAAGGTCTTCCATTCTGGTTACGGCATACTTGCCAATATGCGTGATTTTCCCTGAGGCACACCGTTTAAGTATTGCGTCTTTGGCTTCATGACTCAGATGAAGATCATCGCGGTCACAGGCAAAACTTCCCACCTTTGCATAGATATTCTGTATCCAATTCCGCAGTGCAATTTTTTGCTCGGCAAGATGCTGTAACACAGTGAGGCCGATCCAAACACCGTCTCGTTCCGGAATATGACCCGAAATGGCCAGCCCCCCGGACTCTTCACCGCCAACCATTACCTTTTCCCGGATCATCAGTTCGGCAATATGCTTAAAACCAATTGGTGTTACAGCGTAATCTATGCCAAGAAGTTCACACATCTGTTTTACCTTATCGGTAACAGAGAATGTTACAACAACTTTACCATCGCTGTTCTTTGCATGCATGTGGTCAATCAGCATCAGCAGGATGTGATGCGAATCGATAAAATTCCCCTCATCATCGTACAATCCGATCCGGTCAGCATCTCCGTCAACCGCAATGCCAATATGCGCGTCCTTATGCGTTTTCAGGTAAGCAGAAAGTTCGCCAAGATTCTTATGAATGGGTTCAGGGGCCTGGCCTTTGAAGCCCGGGTTGTGTTCACCATGAAGAGTTACAGAATGTTGGAACAGCTTGCTGAAAACCCTCTGACCTGCACCATACATGGCGTCATATACAATCCCGATACCTGAACTGCTGATCAGCTCCAGGTTAAAATGTTGTCTGAGCTCATTCATATACAATTCCTCGAGATCTGTTTCCACTATCATCGAACTTACCTCCGGACTGCTGAAAGGAGGAAAAGGCAAAGCCGGTTTATCGGGGATCGTTTCCTCTACTGCTTTTACTTCGACAACGATTGACGGCCCACCCATGGCTGATTTCAGCTTAATACCATTGTATTCCGGCGGATTATGGCTGGCTGTAACGTACACTCCCAAATCTGCCTTTAGTCTGGCAACGGCCAATGAGATCATTGGCGTGGTGACGAAAGAGCTGCTGTAATAGATTTGTATGCCTTGTGGAGCAAGCACTCTGGCTATAGTTTCAGCAAACATAGGACCTCCGAACCTGCAGTCAAAGCCCAGCACTATCTTTCCGGATCCTTGTTTTCTCAAATACCCGGCTATCCCTTCGGCTACTCTTCTTACAATATCTACAGTAAAGGTATCGGCAATGATAGCTCTCCAGCCATCTGTTCCAAAAACTACAGGTGTTGTCATAGTTATCAGGTTGTAATTCATACAGGCTGCCGCAAAGAATCAGGCTATTGAGCCCGGTAAAAACTTAATTTGAGCAATCCTGCCTTAATTTCGGCAAAAGTAGGCATTTTTGCACACCTGTTGGGGGATTCAGAGATTGTGACCGTTTATACCATGGTAAGCCGGAGTTTTACAGACACATACAGACATAAGGGATTGCGTAGAAAACTTATCCAAAGTCTTCGAAACAAAGGTATAGAGGATGAAGAGGTATTACATGCCATGGAACTTTTGCCCCGCCATTATTTTCTGGACACCGCTTTCATTGAAGACGCCTACGAGGATAAACCTTTCCCCATTGGAGAAGGCCAAACCATTTCCCAGCCTTTTACTGTGGCGTTTCAGACCTCTTTACTCAAAATATCTCCCGGGCTTAAAGTACTTGAAATAGGCACCGGCTCCGGGTACCAGGCTGCAGTGTTGCATACCATGGGAGCAAAAGTTTATACGATAGAACGGCATGAAGCTCTTTACCGCGAAACATCCCTTCTTTTAGCTGCTATAGGAATGGGCAGGATACGGTGTTTTTTAGGTGACGGTTATGCCGGACTGCCTCATCATGCACCATTTGATCGGATTCTGGTTACCGCAGGAGCACCTTTTATTCCTGAGGCTTTACTGGCTCAACTTGCCATTGGCGGCTATATGGTGATTCCGGTTGATGAGGCCGATTATCAGGAAATGCAACGAATACAACGAGTAGATGAAAACACTTACCAATCTGAAAGCCATGGCAAATTCAGGTTTGTTCCTTTCGTAAAAGGGGTCAGAAAAAAATCTTCCTGACCCCGCCTGCCATTACTCAATTTTTCTTCCTCTTACCCTGCGGGATTCTTTTTCGTATTTCCTGATTCTTCTCAGGTCTACCATTAATGCTGCCATAGAGCTCTGAGAAGTCGTGTAGAAGGTGCGTCCTTCATAAGTGATTTCTCCGCGGCCGTCTTTCCATTCTCTGGCCAGAAGATAATACCTGTTGCCCTGCCTGGGGTTGGGGCCAAACATCAGAAACCTGCTGTCATCGCCATCCTCAAAGGCAATGGCAAAATTCCTTGTGTCTGAAGGTCGAAACAGAAAAACTCCCGGGGTTCCTCTTCTGATAACAATCTCTTCAATTTGCCTTCCGTCTTCCATGCGAACACGCCCCCCTTTAATCTGGGTACTGCCACTACTGAGTCCGCGTTGTAAAACTATGTCGCGGGATACATAAAACTGGATGCGCTTCAGGTCTTCGTCATTCCAGTTGTTTTGCTGGTAAAGGCTCTGCGAAAAAGGAGTAAGCCGCTTCATACAGCCGGTGCTCCCCAATACCAATACTGCAAGTGAAATTAGGATCATGGTTGTTCTCATCGCCATCTTGATTTGATTATGCTGACAAAAATACACGTTACAGCAGCATTAGCTGTTAAACCGAACCTATAGCTTTGTTAAATGACATTAAAACTGTCCGAAGCCATTGTTCAGCCCTGGTCAACCGGCTTTGGTCAAAAATTTACAACCCCTTAAAGGTATATGTGTTAGTTTTGTGTCAATTTGAACATTACCATGGAATCTAATCAATGGAAAGTATGGCTGCCTTTGCTGATGGCAGCCTGTGTGGTGGTTGGTATGATAGCAGGTATCCGGATAATTCCTCATCATATTTCTTCAGGCCTCAACCATCGATCATATAACGCTCAACATGAATCCAAGAGACTGAGCGAAATTCTCATGTACGTCCAATCGCGCTATGTTGACGATGTATCAGTTGGAGAACTGCTTGATGCGGCATCCATTGCTTTGCTCAAAGAGCTGGACCCGCATTCATCTTTTATTCATCGAAGTGAGCTTCAGATGGTGAATGAACAGCTTGACGGCAATTTTGAAGGTATCGGAATAGAGTTTATGATCATGCAGGATACCCTTGTGGTTGTATCCACCATTTCAGGTGGTCCTTCTGAACTGGCCGGAATACTTCCGGGTGACCGAATTGTGGCCGTGGATGACTCAACTCTTACCGGAAGATCCCTGACCAACAGTGATGTATTCACCTCCCTGAGGGGCAAAAAGGGCTCTTCGGTTAATCTTGACATACTCAGGCCGGGCCTGGATGAAATTCTGCAGTTTTTAGTAACCCGCGATGCCATACCGATCAGAAGTCTGGACGCAGCATTTATGGTTGATGATTTTACCGGATATTTCAAAATCAACCGGTTTAGTGCCAATACCTACCAGGAAGTAATGGAGAGCATGGAGTCTATGATAGAAAACCAGGGAATGAAACATCTGATCCTGGATCTCAGACACAATCCGGGTGGATACCTCAGTCAGGCTACGCAATTGCTGTCACAGATTTTTCACGAGAAGAACAAGCTTCTTGTTTATACTCAGGGGCGAAATCAGCATCGGTCAGAATACGAAACAACGGGCAGAAACTTTTTTGACATTGAAAAAGTAGCCGTACTTATCGATGAGGGTAGTGCCTCTGCAAGTGAAATTATTGCCGGTGCTATTCAGGACTGGGACAGAGGACTGATCATTGGAAGAAGGTCATTTGGCAAAGGCCTGGTACAGGAGCAACTATACCTGTCCGACGGAAGTGCCTTGCGGCTTACTATCGCAAGATATTATACTCCTTCGGGAAGATCAATCCAGAAGCCATACGAAACTGTGGATTATGACAGGGATATTGAAAACAGGCTGAATAATGGTGAACTTCACGGACAACAAAAAATGCTCGTACAGGACTCCACGCGTTTTTTTACCAAAGTTGAACGGCGAGTTGTGTATGGCGGAGGAGGAATAATACCTGACATACATGTGCCTCTGGATGAAATTTATCTGAATAAGGATTTTATCAGTGGTCGCAGCAGGATTTCATCTTTTATATTCAGCAACAGTATTTCGCTGGATGATTTGAAATCAACCTATTCGGTTCCTGCTGTTTTTATGGACAGATTCAATCCGGAGAACGGACAATTGCTCGATCATTTTTTCAGCTATGCCGGGTTCACAACTACAGACCGTGAAGTCAGGAATAAGCTGGCCAGTCAGTTGAAACTCAGCCTGGCCAGAGTATTGTACGGCCCTGAAGCTTATTATCGTCTTCAAATTCAGCAAGACCCTTTCGTTAGCGAAGCACTCCGCTATTTCAGTCAGCCTGATGCGTCTTTATCATCGTATATAATTCGTTGATGGCATCTGTTTTTAATTCGTATCTGAAATCAACGCTGTATATATGACCGTTTATCCCGGAAAGATCAAAACTAAAGACCTCCATCAGTTTTTGCTGGGATCCATAGCACCAAGACCTATTGCGTTTGTGAGTACCATGGATCAGCAAGGACGTCCAAACCTGGCTCCATACTCTTTCTTCAATGCCTTCAGTTCCAACCCACCTATTTTGGTTTTCAGTTCTAACAGACGTGTACTGGACAATACAACCAAAGACACCCTGGCTAACGTAACAGCTACGCGGGAAGCCGTTATTAATGTGGTGAATTATGGCATAGTCAGACAAATGGCAGTGGCCAGTGTTCAATATCCTCACGGTGTGAGTGAATTTGAAAAATCAGGACTTACTCCGGTTCCTTCAGAAGTGGTAAAGCCATACAGGGTCAAAGAATCACCGGTGAATCTGGAATGCAGGGTCAATGATATCATAACCCTTGGAGAGCATGGTGGTGCCGGGCATCTGATTGTATGCGAGGTTTTATGCATGCACATTGACGACAATGTAGTTGACCCTGCCAACAACCGGATAGATCCGCACAAAATAGATCTTGTTGGCCGATTGGGTCGGGCTTATTATACCCGGGCCAGCGGAGATGCCATTTTTACCGTAGTACAGGCAGTGGAAACCCTGGCCATTGGATACGACAGCCTGCCTGGCCACGTTCAGAAAAGCCGTGTTCTTACCGGTAATGACATAGGCATTTTGGCCGGGCTGCACCAAATGCCCGAAAATGAAATGGTGAAAACAGAGAATGCCATTTACAGGGAAGTCCTTGCTTCGGGAGATATTGAAAAGATACACGAGGTAGCCAGGGAGCTTATTGCTGCCGGAGACCCCGGTCGGGCTTTGGCACTGCTGTTGAATGGAAATGATGTTCCTATGAAACCCTGATCAGTCCTGTTTACTGGCTCTGAACAGGTATTCTTTTTCTTCATCAGTCAATTTATCGTAGCCGGATTCTTTGATCTTGTCAAGGATAGCATTGATTTTTTCCTCGTGAACTTTGTTTTTGCTGTCGTCGCGTTTCTTCATTTGTGGATGGGGCCCTGTGTTTCGGTGAACTACCCTTTGCTTTCCACTCCGGCGTGGACGTGCTTCAGAGGAAAATTTCAAGAATCCGGCAAGCTTGTTTACCCATCCATTGATAACGCAACTCCAGTCATGTCCCCGCTTGAGCTGATAAACAAAGAGCCATCCAAAAAAATAGCCGCCCAAATGGCCGTAGATACCACCTGTATTATATGCATCTGCAATGCCAATAATGTTCAGAAACACCAGAACACCAACAATGTATTTAATTTTTACCGGTCCAAGCAATATCAGATGCATCCTGTAGTCAGGAGCTATCAAGGCCGGGGCTATCATTACGGCAGATACTGCTGCCGACGCTCCCATGGCATAACTGGTTATCGCTGCCGAAGGCGGCGCAAAAAAAGTTATCCCCAACCAATAAAACAATGCTCCGCCAAGGCCACCTAAAATGTACGCCGGCAAAACCCTGTGATTACCTACCAGATCCTTCAAAATACGTCCAAACCAATACAGGAAAAGCATGTTCCACAGAATATGCCAAACTCCCTGATGCAGAAACATGTGGGTGATAATGGTCCAGGGTCTGAATAAAATTTCCGTAATGTCCGATGAAAGCTGCAGGTACTGTATAGCCTGTAAAAAATACGCCTGATTGTCCCAGCCAAAAACAATGAGCATAATTAAGCGAATGGCATGCACCAACGCAAATATGGCAACATTGATCAGCACGAGCTGTGTTACCCGGTTGCCGGAATAAAACTCTTGTCTGAGATCGCTGAATATGGACTGAAACATGTGGCTGAAACTGTAAACTACCGGGTAATAAAGATACCAATGTTTTATGAAGGACTAACAGCCGCTGATACTTTTATGTTTTCACCATCATCCTCGGGGTTAAGCTGACTCAGTAACTCCAATGCATCATCAATGCTGTTACACGGCTCAAAGATCAGTTGAAGGGTATTGCCTTTGTCGGCAAACCGAAGTCGTCGAGTGTTTAATGCGAGTACGTTTTGGGTGATCCGCCTGAACACAGCTGTTTCATAAAACGGGCTTTGTGGGTTGGAAACAAACCTGCACCTAAGCTTCCTGCTCTTGTATATGATTTGTTCCACACCAATCCGGCGGCAAATCCATCGCAGCCTGAGCATTTTCAGCATTCTTTCGGCACTGTCGGGCAATGGGCCAAACCGGTCGAGAAGTTTTGAGCGGAATGTCTGCAAACCATCTTCATCTTCAATTTTATCCATCTCGCTGTAAAGGCTTAGCCTTTCCTGAGTATTACTCACATAATCATCAGGCAGATACATGTCAAGATCAGACTCAATGCTGACATCCGATACAAAAACACGCCTGGCAGCCAATTCAGCTTCGAAAAGATCCCTGAACTCATCCTCCTTAAGTTCAGTAACAGCCTCTTCCAGTATTCGCTGAAACGTCTCAAATCCGATATCGGTAATAAATCCGCTTTGCTCTGCTCCCAGCAGGTTACCGGCACCTCTGAGATCAAGATCGCGCATGGCTATCTGGTATCCGCTTCCAAGATCCGCAAACTCTTCCATGGCTTTTAACCTAAGCCGGCTTTCACGGGTCAGGCTTGACAATGGCGGTGCAAAAAGATAACAATATGCTTTCCGGTTAGACCTGCCCACCCTTCCTCTAAGCTGGTGCAGATCACTCATGCCAAACTGATGAGCGTTGTTAATGATCATGGTATTAGCGTTGGGAATATCCAATCCGGTTTCAATGATATTGGTACAAATCAATACATCGTATTTCTTGTTAATGAAATCGATCAAGGTTGTTTCAAGTTTTCCGGCTTCCATTTGTCCGTGAGCAGAAGCAATGGCTATATCCGGACACAATCGACTTACAAATGCAGTAATATCAGGCAGGCTTTGAACGCGGTTGTGTACAAAAAACACCTGCCCACCACGATCCACCTCATAATAGATGGCCTCTTTGATAAGTGTATCACTAAACACCCTTATTTCTGTATGAATTGGCTGTCTATTGGGTGGAGGTGTCCTGATCACGGTGAGATCCCTGGCTGCCATCAGCGAAAACTGGAGGGTCCTGGGAATGGGTGTGGCCGTGAGGGTAAGGGTATCAACATTCACGGCCATTTTCCGCAGCTTTTCTTTGGCAGCCACACCAAATTTCTGCTCCTCATCTATAATGAGTAAACCCAGGTCCTTGAACTCCACCTTTTTATTCAAGATGGCATGAGTGCCTATCAGGATATCCACTTTGCCTTCTTTTACTTCCTGATATATAACATTTTTTTGTGCTGTAGTCCTGAATCGGTTTACGTAATCAACCTTTACCCCGAATTCCTTGAGTCGCTCATGAAAAGTTTTATTATGCTGCAAAGCTAAAATAGTGGTGGGAACCAAAACGGCAACTTGTTTCCCGCCAACCACTGCTTTGAATGCAGCCCGAATGGCTACTTCTGTTTTACCAAATCCAACATCTCCGCAAATAAGCCTGTCCATGGGAACCGGCTTCATCATGTCTTCTTTTACATCGGTAGTGGCTTTTACCTGATCCGGGGTGTCTTCATAAATGAAACTGGCTTCAAGCTCATTCTGCAAATATCCATCAGGAGGAAAGGAAAAGCCGGGTACTGACTTGCGTTTTGCGTAAAGTTTTATCAGCTCTTTGGCAATATCCTTGACTTTTTTCTTTGCCTTTTGCTTCATATTGCTCCAGGCTTCACTGCCGAGTTTGTTAATTCTCGGAACCTTGCCCTCCTGCGAACTGAACTTTGATATTTTATGCAATGAATGTATGCTCACATAAAGGATGTCATTATCCTTGTACAGTAGTCTCACTGATTCCTGTGTATTGCCGTTGATAGTAATCTTTTCAAGCCCTGAGAACTTTCCGATACCATGATCGATATGGGTCACAAAATCTCCAGGGCTTAGCTCGTGCAGCAATTTAAGACTGAGGGCTTTGTCTTTGGTAAATCCCTGCCGCAGCCGGTAACGGTGATATCTTTCAAATATCTGATGATCGGTAAAAACGGCAACCTTCCAGTTTTTATCTACAAATCCGCTGTGAATGGAAAGCGGCACCGGGTGAAAAACTACTGAAGCCTGCAGATCTTCAAATATGGAGTAAAATCGCTCAATCTGCCGCTTGTTGTCTGTGAAAAGGTAAATTTTGTAACCCTCCTTATCCTTACTCTTCCAATCACTGATCAGCGTGTTGAAGTTTCTGTTGTACGCCGGTTGTGAAGACCCTGAAAACTCAATCAATGATGTTTCTCCGGGCATTAACCCCGATTCGTTATTATGAAATCCGTAATAAAGCAGCGGATAATTGCTCAGGCTTTGAACCAGTTTGGACGGCACTGCTGTGGATGTGTGTTGCAATAAATACGATTCTTCACTTTCAGCATCCGTCGCTTCCTGTATGGCATTTTTCCTGGCCAGCAGTCTTCGGTCAAAGGTTTCAAGCAACCTGTCAGCAATGGCTGAAGGGTCTTCCACTGCAATCAGAGTACTTTCAGGGAGAACATGCGTTAACGGAGTCTTTTGATTGGCCTCAAAGCGGGTATTGGTATTGGGGATGATGTTTACCACGGTCAATCTTGCCACGGACAACTGGGTTAAAGGATCAAAAGTCCTCAGACTTTCCACTTCATCATCAAACAGCTCAATGCGGTATGGCCATTCATTCCCAAATGAAAATATGTCAATGATGCCTCCGCGGATGGAGAATTGCCCGGGTTCGTATACAAAGTCAACCCGCTCAAAGCCATACTCCACCAATATGGAAATCACCGTATCAGTATCCAGCTTTTCCCCTTTTACAAGCTGAATCTGATACTTCTTAATTTCTCCGGGATTGACGCACAATTCAAGAACAGCTTCCGGGTAGCTGACTACACAATAATATCTTTTTCGGGATCCAACCAGCTTGTTAATGGTTTCGGTGCGTTCCATCACCTGATTGCGGTTAAGCGCTGAATACTCCCCCGGACGTTTGTATGAGTCCGGAAAAAACAACACCGTTTCAGCCTTTAACAACTGCTGAAGGTCATTGTACAAATACGCTGCAGCTTCTTTATCCGCGGATATTAGAAAAACATGCCGCTCCAACAATGGAAATATTGCTGAGAGCAAAAAAGAGAATTGAGAGCCGGCTAAGCCTTTGAATCGTGTAGCCGATTGCAGGGTAGTGTTCAGATTTTCAAGCCATTTACTGACTTTGTCATCTGCCAGAATCAGCCGGTTGAGATTCGACAAGTTTTCCACAGTGCAAAGGTACTATGAATCCTGAAAACAATGAATGCCGTATTAGGTTGAGCCTTTGCTTTGAGCTGTCGGAGCAGGGCCGAATACCTTAAACCCGGTATTCAGTTTAACCCTGAATCACTACCTTTGCGCAAATTTTGAATATGTCATTACAATCCATAAAAACAGCATTGATCTCTGTGTTTCACAAAGATGGCCTGGAACCGGTCATTAAACAGTTGCACTTCCATGGTGTAAGCTTGCTGTCAACAGGCGGTACTGCCGATTTTATAGAAGGCCTCGGAATCCCCGTGATACGTGTTGAAACCGTGACCGGCTTTCCTTCAATTCTCGACGGCCGTGTAAAAACACTGCATCCGGCAATTTTTGGAGGAATTCTGGCTACGGAAAGTGAAGATCATTTGCTTCAGATTGCCAAGCATGGTATTCAT
>JBJHCA010000022.1:0-11623 GCA_050485785.1 Saprospiraceae bacterium
TGTGGTATTGTGTACAATTAGCGTGCGGTGCTGCGGATCCATGTGATCGATGGCATAGTGGATAGCCGTTTTTCCCGTTGGTTTTAAGCCCGACATGCTGATACCGAATTGCGAAAATGTGGCCGGTATATCTGAAGGAGTGCCCATAAACAGTGCATTTTCATGTAGGGTCTCCTGATTGTGAATGCTGATGGTCAGTTCATGGCCGGCCTGCTGCCACACTTCCCTCAATTTTTGGAAAAGGCCCGGCGATACACTGTATGGAGCATGAGGCACACAGGCTTTTTTATTGTACCCGCTTTCAGTGTTCAGCTTGTTATACACTTCCATATACTGGCGGAAGGTGGATTCGGTGAGCTCATCGTTAAAAAAGTCAAACATCTCCACAAAGGTGTAATAAGCCAGCCTACCGCTATGTTTGGTGTCGAAAGTATCGGGTTTGTTGGAAATGTCACCAACGGCCACAATACCGTTTGCGATCATTTCGTCCTCAGCTTTTTTGATAGCTCTTTGTATGACAGAAGCTTCAAACTCCCTGAACTTAACCACATTGGTAATGAACGGCATCAGGCCGGTACCGGTATCCACCAGCTCCTTCATGTGTGAAAGCTCGAGATGGCAATGCGTATTGATCAATCCAGGGACTATCCACCCTGAGTGTATTTCGGGACTGATCCCGGGAAAATCGCTCCTAGTGCCAAGGGCAGTAACAGTTCCGTGGCTGTTGACGGCTACCACACCATGATCAATGGGGCTGCCCAAAACAGGATATACCCTGTCCGCTGAAAAATATCTCATGTTCAGAAAAAAGTGCGGTTAAAAACCCGGTTAGTAATTCACCAGAATAGGCATGATCAGCATGAGCAGACTATGACCTTCTTCCTCTTCGGTAGGCACTATGATCCCTGCCCGTCTTGGTTCTGACAGACAAATATTGACTTCGTCAGTATCCATAGCCACCAGCATTTCCATAAAGAACCTTGAGTTATAACCAGTAGTAATACTTTCATGCTCGTAGGTACAAGCTATGGTTTCTTTGGCTTCGTTGTTGAAATCCACATCGCGGCTCACAATAGTCAATTGATTGTCTTCGGCGGTGAACATAGCTTGAAAGGTGGTTTTGTTGGCAAAAATTGAAACCCGTCTCAGTGTTCGTATCAGCTTTTGTCTGTCAACCGTAATGATCTTATCGTTATTGAGCGGAATTACTGCCGAATAATCAGGGAACTGGCTTTCGATAAGTCTTACCACAAACTCAACGTCTTCAAAGTGAAAGAAAACATTGCTTTCGGTAAACTTCATCACTACATCCCCTTCATCCGGAAGTACATTTTTAAGCAGGTTCAACGCTTTGCGGGGAGCGATAAATGAAGTGGACACATCGCTTTGCAGGCCACTGAAGCCGCATTTCACCAACTTGTGGGCATCGGTGGATACAAAGTGGATCTTATTGAAATTGATATCAAAAAACACACCGCCCATAGCCGGGCGCAGCTCATCGGTTGAGGTGGCAAAAAGCGTTTTCACAATACCATTGTACAATACTTTGGCCGGGATTACCAGCTGGCCTGTGTCTTCTGCAATGGTTCTGGCCGGATAATCTTCGCCGGGTTCAACGGCCAGTTTGTAATGGCCGGAGAGCGATTCGATACTCAGGCTGTAGGTCTCTTCGTCCACTGTCATGGAAACCGGCTGCTCTTCAAGCGCTTTCAGGGTTTCGAGCAACAAGCGTGACGGAACAACGATATTGCAATCTCCATCGGCCTGCACAGGCAGGTGAGTGGAGATGGAAGTTTCCAGGTCGGTGGCCCTGATCTCCAGGTTCTGGTTTTTTATTATAAAATGGAATCCATCAAGAATCGGCATAACGGGATTGGACGACAAAGCACCGCTTACAGACTGTAAATGACGGAGCAGGTCGCCTGAGGAAACAGTAATTTTCATATAAACCGGGTTTGAATTTCGGATGATTTTAATGAGTCGTGAAGTTAGACAAAATTACATCATATCTTTCAGGCTACCCATTAAATTCTTCAATAGTGTGCCCCAAAGGCCTATTTATTTAGTTTTGCAAATCCCATTTAGATGAACTGATGGAAAACAATATACTGGATACTGAAATCACCTATCTGAAAGGCGTTGGAACACAGCGCGCATCAATACTGGCTTCGGAACTGGGGATCAGCACATATGGAGACCTTCTTCAACATTTCCCTTTCCGGTATATTGACAAAACGCGTATAAGCTCCATCGCGTCACTTCATGCCGACTCAGGCGACACCATGGTAGAAGGGATCATTGCTCAGGTAGTAATGCAGGGAACCGGCAGATCAAGACGGCTGACTGCCCTGATAGATGACGGAACGGGAAAGTTGCAGCTCGTCTGGTTCAAAGCTTTCAAAACCATGGCCGACAAGCTGCAGCCGGGTTTGCATATACAGGCATTTGGAAGGATTACCTGGTATAGCGGCCGGCCGGCAATAGCCCATCCTGAATGGGACACCATTAAAGTTACCGGGCAAACTGCTCAGGTACTTGAAGCAGTGTACAGCACTACAGATAAACTAAAGAAGTCAGGGCTCGACACCAGGGGGTTCAGACGTCTTCAAACGGAACTTTTTCGCATCCTGGAAAAAAATCCGGTATCTGATCCGTTTCCGGAGTATATCAGACATCGAATGCAATTGCTTCCTCTTATGGAATCACTGCAAACTATTCATTTTCCCGCAGATGAGCTATCTGTTTCCAGAGCCAGACACCGGCTGAAGTTTGAAGAACTGTTCATGATGCAATTGCGGTTGCTTCAATCCAAATCAGAGCGCGAGCATATTAGTATAGGTTACCGGTTTCCGCTGGTTGGCAATAAGTTTCATGCATTTTACAAAAATCATCTGCACTTCGAGCTCACGGAAGCTCAAAAACGCGTAATCAAGGAGATCAGAAAAGATCTGGGCAGCGGCAGACAAATGAACAGACTGCTTCAGGGAGATGTGGGCAGTGGCAAAACCATTGTAGCCCTGATGGCCATGCTCATAGCCATGGACAACGGATATCAAGTGTGCCTGATGGCACCCACGGAAATTCTGGCTCAGCAGCATTTTCACGGCATCACCGAAATGGTCAAGGGGCTGGGTATCAATATAGCCTTTCTCTCCGGGAGTGTCAAGTCAAGAACGCGAAAGCAGGTACTGCAGGCTTTGCATGATGGAGTACTTCATATGATTATTGGCACTCATGCCATTATTGAAGACCCGGTAAGTTTTAAGAACCTGGGCTTGGCCATTATTGATGAACAGCACCGGTTTGGAGTTAAGCAACGCGCTGCCCTGTGGAGTAAAAGCCAGCCTCACCCGCCCCATGTGCTTGTAATGACTGCTACACCCATTCCTAGAACTCTGGCCATGTCGATGTACGGTGATCTGGACGTTTCGGTGATCGATGAGCTCCCACCGGGCAGAAAACCCGTAAAAACCATCCATCAGTACGAACATATGCGGTACCGCGTATTTGATTTTATACTCCAAAAAGTAAACGAAGGTCGCCAAGTTTATATCGTGTATCCCCTGATTGATGAAAGTGAAGTAATGGACCTCAACAATCTCAACGAAGGCTATGAAGCGGTAAGAAAAGAGTTTGGCCCCAAAGGCATTCATGTCAGTATTGTTCATGGCAGAATGAAGAGTGCTGACAAGGAAATGGAAATGCAGCGATTTGTAAAAAACGAAACCCAGATCATGGTGGCAACCACAGTAATTGAGGTGGGAGTTAATGTACCCAATGCCAGTATCATGGTAATCGAAAATGCAGAGCGCTTCGGCTTGTCCCAGTTACATCAGTTACGGGGAAGAGTAGGTCGCGGGGCGGATCAATCGTATTGCATACTCATGACACAGCCTGAAATTGGCGCAGATGCCCGAACCCGCATTGAGACCATGGTCAAAAGCCAGGATGGTTTTAACATAGCGGAGGTGGATATGCAACTTCGCGGCCCGGGCAATATTGAAGGCGTTCAGCAAAGCGGGCTGGCTCAGCTTAAAATTGCAGATCTCAACACTGACGGTGACTTGTTGCGCAAAGCCAGGCAGGTAGCTCAGTACATAATTCAAAACGACCCTACTCTGGATGAACCGAGACACAAGATGCTCAAGGTCTATTTAAAGGCTTACCGGAAAAGGGCAAAAAATTGGAGCAGAATCAGCTGATTGGCTTACCCTCTTCAAGTCAAAAAAAGGCGCCATATTGTCATAGTCCTCGCGATATTTACTGCCATATTGGCCACTTTCTGTCAAAATGTACTGTTTTTTGTGTCTGGAAAGCCACGGCATATCCTTTGTATACAATGGGTTGAAAGCATCATAATTACATTGTTAAACCTAAAACGATAAAGCCATGAAACTGATAACCAGATCAAGCCTGCCCGTCAATCCGCTGGGAGAATTGATGGAGAACTTCTTCAACCGCGACATGGAATTTTTTGGCAACAGTCGCAATTCTTTGCGTATGCCATCAGTGAACGTTGAAGAAACCGACACCGCTTACACTATGGAAGTTGCCGCACCGGGGCTGAACAAGAATGATATTAACCTTGCCCTCGACGACAATTTGTTGACCATTTCTGCAGAACGGAAAGAAGAAACTGAGAAGACCGAGAAAAACTACACACGCAGGGAGTTCAGCTTTACAAGCTTCAAGCGTTCGTTTCACCTTCCTGACAACGTGAATATTGAGAAAATTACAGCCAATTACAAAGACGGTATCCTATACATTCAGGTACCCAAACTTGTTGACGAAAAAGTGAACAAAAACAGAGTGATTAAGATCAGCTAATCTAAGGAACTATTGGTTTGATAGAAGGTGAAGTGGTCCGTCCGTATTGGGCGGGCCACTTTTTTTGTTTTGCTGCGTACAAAAAAATGACTAGAATGTAAAGAAGGGAATTGACAACATCACCGGAACAGCAGATTGCCAAATAATCCTGGATAATGTGTAAGTTCGCCGGAAATTCATCTTACTGTGGAACTGGCAACACTGATCAAATCTGTCTGGTCTTATTCACCTGCGGCAAGAGTTCTGCTGATCACTTTTATGGCGGTCACCCTCCTCACCCATATCGCGGGTATTCAGCAAACCCCATTTTTCATTTGGGGCATGTATTCCGAAAAATACAGCCAACAGAACGAGTATCATTACTACCGGGTAGTGGCTGACGGAAAGCTGGTCAATCCGTTCAGTACTATGTATCACCCGGCCAGGCATCTTCTGTACAGGAGTTTACAGGACTGGGAGAAAATGCATCGGCTTGAAGGCGGAGATATTTTACTGGATTACATGGAGAATAAAGTACCAGACGTATCCTGGCAAGAAAAGGCATGGTTTATGGCCGGACTAAATTCCCGGGATGAATTCATGGCCTATCCCGAATGGTTTAAGCGATACCTTGGGCGTGTAACCGGTACGGCACCGCATCACATTTCAGTATACCGGGTAACTGTTACCGGAAGTCATGGTGCATATATAGAAATTGCCAGTGTTAAGCTGTTCGATATATGATGGCATACTCCACCACCGACACGCAACTTATGATCAGACGGACAGTGCTGCTGGCTGTTGCCGTGTCGCTTATTTACAGATTCATTGCTGTCAGTTATCCCCATCAGATGGAAGAACCCTTGCTCACGTCACCCGGGCTGGATCTTTTTTACTGGTTTTGGATACTCACCGGAATGGCTGAACTGATGACCGCTACTGTATATGGATACATACACATGGCAGCACTTTGGATTTTGCTGATCATAGCATGGTTCAGGCCGTTTCAGGGGATTTGGTTTGGCCTTATTGCGTTGTTCTTTCTCACTTTTATGGTCAATTACAATTTGTACAGCGGACACCATACACACTGTGCCTGGGGCATTTTTCTTGCAACACTGGCACTGGCAGCCACCCGTCCTGTGGCTTTTGGCATTTCCTGGAGTGCATTACGTTTGTACGCATGCTATCTTTACGGCTCGGCATTTTTGTGGAAACTGTTCAGAGGTTCGCTGTGGCATAGCGAGCAAGCCAGGACTGTACTGGAAGTTAACCTGGCTCACTATATGCACTTGCACCCCGACACATTGCTGACCCAGGTCTATGAGTTTCTTTTGGTGTACAGTATTGTACTTTTTCTGCTGTATTGCCTGGCTATGGCTATTGAATGCGTGTTTTTAGCCGGTTTTTTTACCCGAAGGTGGGATGGCATTTTGTTTTTTGTGCCCATACTGCTGCACAGCGGTACCTATTTCATGGCAGATGTCATGTTTTTTGAAATGCTTGTATTAAATTTAGCCTTTATTCCGGCCCGATATTGGGCATCGGCAGCAAAAAAAATTGATCAGTTAAACACTTTACTCCATGCAAAAGCGAACCATACCTCTGGTTGATCTTTCCCAATACAGAAACGGAAGCGAAAAAGAACAAAAAGAATTCATCAGGATGCTGGGTAATGCATTCAATGATATGGGATTTGTTGGCGTAATCCATCATGACATTCCCGATGACCTTGTCAATTTGTTTTATGAAACGGCCTATAAGTTCTTTGCGCTGCCCGACAATACAAAAAGAAAATACGAGATACCTGAATTGGCAGGTCAGCGGGGCTATACTTCATTCGGCCGGGAAAAAGCCAAACAATCCGAAGTGGCCGATCTCAAAGAGTTTTTCCAGATCGGTCAGGAAGTTGAACATTCTCATCCGCTCAAGGCCGAATACCCCGACAACATCCATGTGGATGAAATGCCTGAGTTTACCCTGACCGGCATTCGGCTTTACAGAGAATTTGAAAAAGCCGGGGCTGATCTTCTCAGAGCTATTGCTGAGTTTCTCGATCTTGGGCGTGATTATTTTGATCCCAAAATCGACAAAGGCAACAGTATACTTCGCGCTATTCACTACCCGCCCATTACCTCAGAACCGGCATCGGCAATCAGGGCCGAAGAACATGAAGATATCAACCTGATTACATTACTGGTTGGTGCATCGGCGGGTGGCCTTCAACTGCAAAACAAAAAGGGTGAATGGCTGGACATCCAACCGGAGGCCAATGAAATAGTAGTCAATGTAGGTGATATGCTTCAACGACTGACCAACAATGTTCTCAAATCCACCACCCACAGAGTGGTTAACCCGTCAAGAGAACTTTGGCATACTCCGCGGTTGTCAATCCCTTTCTTCCTGCATCCCAAATCCAGCATGGACCTCACCTGCCTAAGGCAATGTATTTCAGACAGCAACCCCCGTGCCTATGAACCCATTACTGCCGGTGAATACCTGGACGAAAGGCTGAAAGAAATTGGGTTGAAAAAATAACGCGGTATAGAAACTGGCATTATCGGATCTGATCAATGATCCGAATCACAAAAAGGCAGCCGGTACACAAAACCATCGATAGCTTCTTTGTATTCAAACACAGGGTAGCTTTCTTTATCCGGTTTGTAAAACTCCGCCCATCCCTGATACAGCAAGCTACACCAGGGCGCAGACGATATCTGATCAGCCAAGGTTGACCATGGTTTGATGCCTGTGTCTTCAGTTTGACGGATTTGGATTTCAATGCATAAAAACCGGACATTATCATCGGCATAAACCCTGAAATCAACTTCTGCCGGCCCGGTCGGAACCAGAAACTGAATAATTCTTCTGGCCATGGGTACCATGGCCATGGCGGGAATGGTGAAGTGACCCCACTCATGCATGGATAATGTATGCAGCATTCCTGAAAACCGGTCACCGGATACCGACCTCGACAACCGCAAATAGTTTTCCAGTATTTTGAGTTCTGTTTCTGCCACAGATTCTTCCACGGAAGAGGATTTAAGCCCCAGACGCAACAAATCGGAAAAATCACTAAGCATCACTGCTGCATCATCCCGTTTGTCGGCCCTGACCAACCTGGCCACAGTATTGAAAAACAGTTCCATATCCTGATCGTACATAAGCTCGCGCAAGGTTTCCATTCTGTACGACCAACGCATGGCAGCAGCCTCAGAACTTCCCGTGCTTCCGGGTTGATAAACGGCTCCGTGCACCCGGTGAAAAAACCGGGGATCAATGGGTTGATTGAGGACAATACTCATCATTGTGCAAGCCTGCTTATGCATTCCCTCATTAGCCAGCCGTTCAGCTTCTCTGGCAATCTGATCCAGGTTGTCCATATAATAAGCGCTATCCATTGGCATAGTGTATTGTATAGGGAAGGGTAATTTCCACCAGTGTACCTCTGTTTTCTGGAACGGCCTTTCCGGTCAGATAGGCAATGGACGGACTTTTGCCCCAAAACATCCTGATCATGTTGAATCCATGTTCGAGCAGGCGTTGTCCTTGTCCGCTGTCAGGTTCTGCTGTAGATGCATTTTCAGGGTCCCGCTCAGCATTCATTCCGATTCCGTTGTCATACACCTTAAACACCAGAAACCCTTCATCCGTATGCTGAACACTAATTTCAATTCTGCCGTCATCCAGTGATCGAATTCCATGTTTTATGGCATTCTCCAAAATTGGCTGAATGATCATTGGTGCTATCCGGATATTGCGGAGGTCATAGTCAAGATCAGCGGAAATGCTAAATGTGAGCCGCTCCTTGAACCGAAATTGCTCCATACACAGGTAATCGTACAAAAACTGCAACTCCTCATCCAATGAAACCGAAGAAGTATATACCGCACTGAAACGGTATGATAATATACTTCGGATCTGGCTGAGATATTGACCAATTTTGTCGGCAGGAAGCTCATAGAGTGCCCAATGCATGGAGTTCAGACAATTGAACAAAAAGTGGGTATGCGATCGGCCCTGCAAATGCTCAAACAAAATTTCGGCATGAGGCTGAAAGCCGGATGACTGCGCACCGAGTTTACCGACAGATTCTGAGTCGTCAGCCCGCTGAATGTTCAGCAAAAGCCGTGTAGTAGCCTCATAATACTTCCACGATCGTTTCCATTTTTTTTGAGCCGCAGCCTTGCCGGCGGTTTGAATCAACAAATCATACAGCAGCTTCTGCCTGAAAACTGCAGGCCAGCGTTTTAACCAACGGATCAGATGCAATCCTGTTTTGAAATCATTGTTATTCAGGGCATCTGAGTAATATGCTGCAAACCCCGGATGAAACATCGCGTTCATGCCTGCATGGTCCATGGTTTCAGCAAGAAGCCCTGATTTTGCTTCAGCCGTATTTTTTTCCAGTGTATCTTTTGTTGGGGATGTCTCTTTGTGGGCTCCGCTTCCGCGGGGCTCTAAACTAGTTTCTACTGACACCCACCGCTTTAACGAGTTTCCATTCCCGGGTTCAGAAGGCCACCATTCCGCAGTGCGGAATGAAAAAAAAGCTATCCAAAACAATTGGGTATCCAAACGGAACACCTCATTTTCCAACGGCTTAATTTTCTCCAGAAAACTTGAAATCATTGGCCCCCACGGTACCGGCCTGTAGTGTGATGCCAGGTTGACCATCCAGTAAATATCCCAGATTTCATGCGGAGTGACGATCCCTCTGGCAACCAAACCTTTCACGTGCAACTCTGCCTCTTCTGACAATCTTTCATCTAAAAGTGCTTCGCTGTCAGTTATAACTCTGTATGCCCTTAACAGGGCAAAAAACCTGCTGCCGGTATGTGCCACCACCGGACTTCTGCGCTCCATCAGTTCGTCAAACAAATCCACCAGGGCATTGTGCTCTTCAATAATTTCAGGTGACAGAACATCATTGCTCAGGTACTCAGCCGATTTGCGGAAAAAGTGGTGTGCTTCTTCAGGATTAAAGCTGTACAAAGCCCTAATACATTGTAAAAGGTCATACTGGTACAGAAAAAACATGCTCTCATGTTGTATGGCCAGCTGATGCAGCCATTGGAGAGTTTCGCCGCAAATCCTGTCTGATGTGTTAGTTGTTTTGCGGCTCAGTTCAGCGAGCATTTGCATTTTTACGGCATCATGCCTTTGCCTGTGTACGCGGTCAAGATCATTCCTGAAACTTTCGGGAGAAACCCCGTTGCAGGCCTGAACAGCTTTCCTTAACCACGATTGCATACACTTTGAATAAAAAACTAGTGGCTGTGTAAACGCGCCAGCATATCAAGAAATTCTTTCTTTCTGCGCCGTGACACTATGATGCGTTCATTATCTGACATCACTACATATCCCCCGTCAGCTTTCATGTATTTCTGTATTCTTCCCAGATTGATGAGATGGCTTTTGTGGATCCGCATGAATTGTTCTGCAGGAAGCAGTTCTTCATAATGCTTGATGGTTTTGGCAATGGTAAGTCGTCTGAACTTTCCCTGATCGGTGAACAGCGTAAAAGTAGTGTAGTTGTCTGCTGCTTCACAACGGACTATAGTATCAACCTTCACGAAATGAACGGCATCATCGGCGTGCAAAATCAGTGTGTCGGGTTGTTTCTTAGGTGCAACCTGCTTAAGAATTGTTCTCAGCTGCTCACCGCTTATCCTGTTGCCACCGGACAACGTTCGCTGAATATGCTTCACCAGGTCCTCAGGTTTAACCGGCTTCAGCAGGTAACCCACCGCAGCATAGTCAAATGCCTTGAGTGCATAATGATCATAAGCCGTAACAAAAATGACCTGAAAATCCGGTACAGGAATCCGGTGGAGAATCTCAAAACTCAATCCATCGGGAAGTTCAATATCGAGCAACAAAATATCAATGGCCGTATTCTGTAGCATTTCAACAGCCGTGCGGATACTGTCCGCTTCGCCCACCACTTCTGCCTCTGTCCATTGCCGGATAATCCGGTTGAGGTAAGCCCGGGCATCGGGTTCGTCATCTACTATGGCAATACGAAGCATATCGCTGTGTTATGTATCACGATCTGGTACTGGCCAGCAGCTTTCGGATACTTATTTTTCCCGGGCCACGGCCAATAAAGATAAACAGTGCACCCAAAATTGTCAGGTTCATCAAAAAGAGTTTTCCCTGTTCCAGCCTTTCCGGGCCGGCCGGCAGGTTCCAGAAATCGTGAAACATCAACGTTACAGGTACCAGTACCATGCCCAGCAACACAGCCCCCAAACCCGATCTGTAGCCGATAACGATTAATGTGGTTCCCAGCACCAGAAACACATTGGCCATAAACAGAAAGTACCAGGTCATCCAGGTAAGCCCCTGCGCTGACCATTCTGCCATCACGGTTTTAAACCGGGTTATGTTTCTGACGGCTTCATGCAGAAAAAAGGATGCAAACAGAATTCGCCCGATCAGGTCAGCAGTATGACGCATTGGTAATTTTTTCCCAAAGTTAGCGAATTGAATTGTAAACAGCGGCGGCCACATTGATGCCATCCATGGCTGCCGACAAAATTCCGCCGGCATAACCGGCTCCTTCTCCACAGGGATACAGGCCCTGAACTTGGGGATGCTGCAGGCTGTTCTTATCCCTCGGAATTCGCACCGGGGCACTGGTTCTGCTTTCCGTGGCCACCAGATTGGAATCCGGAGTTATGTATGCAGGCATTATCTTTTTGAAATACCTGAATGCATCCTGCATGCTCTTTACAATATCGGCTGGCAACAACTCATGCAGCGGTGCTGAAAATATACCCGGAACATAGGAAGTATCGTTCAGGGTTGCGCT
>JBJHCA010000022.1:11633-39543 GCA_050485785.1 Saprospiraceae bacterium
TTCCTGTTTTTTCATAAAATCAATCAGCCTTTGAGCAGGTGCTTTTTGAGAGCCATCACCGGCTGCAAACATTCTCTGTTCAACCTCCTGCTGATACATCATTCCTGCCAAAGGGCCGAACCGGCTGTAATTTTTGAGGTGTTCCGGGTTTACGGCAACCACCATACCGGAATTGGCATACTTTGAGTCGCGGCGGCTCATACTCATACCGTTCACCACTATTTCACCCGGAGCTGTGGCCGCCGGCACAATCAGTCC
This sequence comes from Saprospiraceae bacterium, assembly GCA_050485785.1. Classification (GTDB taxonomy): domain Bacteria; phylum Bacteroidota; class Bacteroidia; order Chitinophagales; family Saprospiraceae; genus JBJHCA01. The sequence goes on from JBJHCA010000022.1 coordinate 11,892, forward strand.
ACCCGGACACATGCAAAAAGAAAAAACACCCCGGTTATTCAGGGTGCAGGCAAGCTTATAGCTCGAGGCCGGAAGCACATCAGGACGCGGTCCTTTCATTTTATACTGGATCTCATCTATTAGCTGCTGGGGATGCTCAATTCTCACTCCCAAAGCAAACGGTTTCACCTCCATACTGATTTGCTTTTGATACAGTAGGTTGTAAATATCCCTTGCGGAATGGCCCGTGGCCAGAATGACCCGACTGACCGGTATTTCTCTTTGATTGTCAACAACAAGCGCATGTACTTTGCCCCGGTTAATGACAATATCGCTTACCCAGGTGTTAAAATGCACTTCGCCCCCCAGGCACAGTATGGTTTCGCGAATCTGCTGAATTATCCCGGGCAACTTGTTAGATCCTATGTGGGGGTGGGCATCTACCAGAATGTCGGGATGAGCCCCATGCCCAACCAGAATTTTAAGGATGTTTTCAATATTCCCTCTTTTCTGAGAACGTGTGTAGAGTTTGCCATCGCTGTAAGTGCCGGCACCTCCTTCCCCAAAACAGTAATTGGAATGAGGGTTCACTTCGCCAAATTGCTGGATGGCTCTGAGATCGCGTCTTCGTGCTCTTACATCTTTACCCCGGTCAAGAACCACGGGCCGAAGGCCCAGCGATATCAACTCAAGTGCAGCAAAGTACCCTGCCGGGCCTGCCCCGATGATGTGTACTTCAGGCTTGCCGGCCACATGCTCCCACCGGGATGCAATGGCGGGTTCTGCAGGGGGCGGCTCAGTAAACAGGGCTATTTGAAGCCGGTAAACAGGAACCTTTCTCGCATCGAGTGAGCGTTTAAGGACTTTCCAGCTGTGAAGACTTGAAAATCGAGGGCCCAGTGCTTTGCTTAGCGAAGCAGAGATAGCCTCCGGATCACTTTCACGGCCGGGTTGGAGAGCTATTTCAATCTGGGGAGGAATTTTACCGTATTGAATCTTGCTCATACAATAATGAATCTGGATCAAAAGATTGCTGAGCAGCAAGAAGATTTACAAGGCCTTCGGGATAATAGATCACTGCCTCTACTCTTTCATACATGGTGCGGCCTGAAGCCATGATGTACTCCGGCAAATGATGGGTCATAAATATCCGTGCAGTGGCCCCTTCATTGATGAGATTGAGCTCATAGCGATCGTTTTCAATAAAGTGTTCGAGCAATCGCTGAGTGCCGTTTTCGATGAGGACAGTCATTTCTACCATGATCTGATTTCCGGCCCACGGCGTAAGGATGATGTTTCCAGGCAGCGAGTGTGTAATGGCAGCAATACCTTCGGCGGGAAAAGTAGTATACAGGGTTTCTCGTACCTGAGCGGTTAAGGCACAACAAAGAGATATAAAAAATAAAACCGATAATCCGATACGATACATCACGGCAAAGATAACGCATAATCTGCGTGTTCCGTTGCATTCGGGGTATTGGCTAAAAGCTTAACATGCCGGCTTTCATTTCGGCGGCATCGTCCAGATCTGCGGGCATGATTTCCATCCACTCGGGCACCATGATTTTGAATACCAGCTTTTCGCGAACAGTTTGGCCATTGATCACTGCTTCGTTCTCAAGCATGGCTGATCCCAGCCTGGCGGCAGTTCCACTGACTTCATACCTCAACTGATACCTTCCGCTCTGAACCATGGCCCTGAGCACTGAATCATTGCGACCGGGCAACTCAACCTGAGTAAGCACCCGGATGGTAGTGTTGTTCCAACGGGTGATTTCTATCTGACCCGGCAATACGATATGAACCACCTCCGCCTGACCGGCCGGGAATGTCTGGACGAAAGTTCTGTTGGTTTGTGCAAAAAGGAGCAACGAAACCACAGAGAGTAGCAATGTAAACAATATCTTCATAATCCTGATTATTAGGTTATTGTCATTTAATTCATCAAGATACGCCGGCAAAAAGATTGGTTACACTGATTCGTCAAGTGCCTCGAAGACCCTGAGTACCTTGTTTAAAAGTTCCTCCATACGGTTGAGCGGAAGCATGTTGGCACCATCCGAAAGCGCTTTCTCAGGCCTGGGGTGTGTTTCGATAAACAGCCCGTCAGCACCCGAAGCAACCCCGGCAAGGGCCATTGTGGTGATCAGTTCCGGGCGGCCACCGGTAACCCCGCCGGCCTGATTGGGCTGCTGCAGGGAATGTGTACAGTCCAGAATCACCTTTTCGGCAAATCTCCGCATTACCGGAATACCTCTGAAGTCAACCACCAGATCCTGATATCCAAAGGTAGTACCGCGTTCGGTGAGCCACACTTGGGTATTCCCTTCAGCTTTAACCTTGTCCACTGCATAAACCATGGCCTCCGGACTCATGAACTGGCCTTTTTTGATATTGACTGTTTTACCGGTAAGGGCTGCGGCTTCAAGCAGGTCAGTCTGTCTGCACAGGAATGCAGGAATCTGCAGCACTTCAGCCACTTCGGCAGCCATGGCACATTCTGCTGTAGCATGAACATCTGTGGTTACCGGCAGATTGAACCCCTCGGCTACGCCCTTGAGAATCTGAAGTGCTTTCTCGTCACCCAACCCCGTAAAACTGTCTTTGCGTGAACGGTTGGCCTTTCGGTAGGAAGCTTTGAAAATTAGCGTAATATTCAATGACCGGCAAAGCTCATCCAGCACTCCGGCTATCTCTTCCAGAATGTCTTTGCTTTCGACCACACAGGGGCCTGAAATAAGTATGAGTTTTTCCGATCGCATAGCCTTTTGCTTAGCACTGCAAAAATAAAGAATTTTGTTCTAATATACCTTGAAATAATACGCTATAATTTTATGACGCTGGTCATAAAAATCCACCTTCAGAACTTTATTTTGCATCATGCTTCCTTTAATATGATTTGTTTTACGGCATCTACCCAATCCGGATGATCGTTCAGGCTGGGAACCAGATCCAGGCGTTCTCCGCCGTAGCCTTCAAACTCCTCAGCGTATTCAACCCCGATTTCAATGGTAGTTTCCAGGCAATCTGAAGTAAACGCCGGACAAAAAACCAGCATTTTTTTATCCCCGGCCTCTGCCCTGGCCTTGATAACATCGCTGGTATAAGGCCTTATCCAGGGGTCTTTTCCCAATCGGCTCTGATAGCATTGAGTGAATGAGCCTTCCGGGATATTAAGCTCTTTCACCAGAGCACGGGTGGTAGCCGTACACTGTGCCGCGTAGCAGAACTGATTTTTTGAAGTGATGCTATTGCAACAGTCCGGTGTCAGGCATACATTACTGTCATCAGCCTTGCGAAGTTGCCTTTCGGGTAGTCCGTGATAACTGAACAGGTAATGATCATATTCTTCATAATTCATATTTCTTGCCCTTTCGGCAAATACCCCGATCATACCCGGCAAATCGTAGTAAGCATGTTTAAACCTGATATCGGGTATGTTATGCCATGCACTCACAACCCTCATCACCTCCTGGTGAACACTGCCCGTAGTAGCTCCTGCATACTGCGGGAAAAGCGGGAATACATAGACAGAAGAGACGCGTTCCTTTCTCAGGTTATTGAGGCCCGATTCGATGGACGGGTTCTGATACCGCATGGCGGCTTCCACAAAAAACCGGTTGCCCAGGCTATTTTGCAGGGCATCTTTCAGGAAGTTGGTGTAAATTTTAAGCGGAGAACCCTGTTCGGTCCACAGTTCCTGATAAGCTTTGGAAGACGGACCTGAGCGAAAAGGTGCTATAATACCTCTAACCAACAACTGACGTTTCAGCCAGGGAACGTCGATTACCCTGGGATCGAGTAAAAACTCCTTGAGATACCGGTAAACAGCAGCCCGTGTAGGTTCATCGGGCGTACCCAGATTCACCAGCAAAACACCTTTTTTCATGCATCAAATGTATAAACAAAATGGAAAACCCCGGAACCGGTGAAGGGTTCGCAAATTTTATTCCAACACAAGCCATGGGTTAGTTACCTTTGCAGTCCGATGGACATGAGGAACTTTTTTATGTGGTGGCGGGATAAGCTTTTGCGTATACCCGTTTGGTACAATCGCAACAATCGGTATGACTACTACACCCATAAAATCATGCGAAGGGTATTGCACAGTCACTCCAACACCATAGATGTAGGCTGTCATCAGGGGAGTTTTATCAATTACGCAGCCTGGCTGGCTCCCCATGGGAAGCATACCGGCATTGAACCACTGCCCGACAAGTTCAGTTACCTGGAAAAACATGTATTCCCCAATTGCATCATCATCAACAAGGCTGCCAGCTACACTTCCGGTGAAACAGTGTTTCAGCACGTAGTCAGTAACCCGGCCTACAGTGGCATCAGGAAACGCAGATATGACAAACCCGGTGAGGATGTAAGACCGATTCAGGTTGAAACAGCCAGACTTGATGAAATGATCCCTGCAGACCTTACCATTGACTTTATAAAAATAGATGTGGAAGGAGCAGAATTGTGGGTTTTGCAAGGTGCAACCGAAATTCTGATCCGGCACAAGCCCGTTATTGTGTTTGAACACGGAGTAGGAGCAGCAGAATACTATGGATACGGGCCGGATGAAGTATGGCAGTTCTTTCTGGATCATGGATATGCCGTTTGCATGCTGTCTGACCTGGCCGCCCGCCAAACAAATCCCATGACCCGGGAATCTTTCAGCCGGGCATTTCACAGCGGTCATTATTATTTTGCCGCATATCCTGAGGATGGAAACCATACCGGAGACGAACACCCATTAGCCCATTGATCGAGATGGATGCTGATATTTCAAAGACCATCGCACCACTCCACTATTTTCCGGACACGGGCTGGGTCAGGTGTTTTATTGAAAGTAATGAGTTTCTGATTGAACAACATGACACTTACCAGAAAAGAACCGGACGGAATCGCTGCCGCCTGATGGGCCCTCGCGGTATTTTTACCATGAGCATACCACTGCAGCAAGGAAAAACCCGCCAGCTTTACAGGGATGTTTGCATCGCATATGCAGAACCCTGGCAGCTCGTGCATTGGAGAGGTTTACAAACAGCCTATGGAAAATCGCCTTTTTTCATCCACTTTGCCGATGAGCTAAAATTGCTCTTCAACAGACAGCCTAAATTTCTTTTCGACTGGAATCTGCACTGCCTGGAAACGATGATCAGTCTGGCCGGAATTTCAGCCAGGTACGGGTTTACAAAAAGCTGGCAGATGGAGTATCCCGGGTACCGGGATCTGAGATTTGACAATCAACTTAAGAGCTCCAATAAATCGTCACAGGAATACGTACAGGTATTTGCCGACAAGTTTCCCTTTTCAGCCGGATTGAGTGCACTGGATAAGCTGTTTTGCACCGGCAGCCTGGTGTAACAGCCCGGCCTGTCCAACACCGGGCATTCAGATTTTTCTTCCGGGATTATTTTCAATAAACTGGGACCAGTTTTTAAAACGCTTTCCTTGTGAAGTGACGTCATTTCGCTGAAATGCCATACAGACTGCCACACCCAGAGCATCAGTAGCATCGGCAGAATACTTGCTGAGGTCAATAGAAAGGATTTGCTGCAAAGTTGCCGCCAGTTGTTCTTTGGATGCATTGCCGTTTCCGGTAATGGCTTTTTTGATTTTTTTGGGCTGAAATTCCACAACCAGTGTTTCTGTCTGCATGGCAGCAGCAATAGCCACACCCTGTGCTCTTCCAAGCTTGAGCATTGCCTGTACGTCTTTGCCGAAAAACGGACTTTCAATGGCAACCACATCCGGCCTGTATGCTTTACACAAACCGGTCACCTTTTTAAAGATAAGATTGAGTCTTTCATAGTGGTCATCGTATTTGCTCAGGCGCAAAATTCCAATCTCCCTTACCAATGGCAGCTGTCCATCGGAATCAACACAAGCATAACCCAGAAATAATGTGCCGGGGTCAATTCCGAGAATACGTTGGTGAGGTTTCTTACTCATGTGCAGTTATTGCTGCACAAGGTATAAAATTCCGGCGCAGCATTACAGGTCCGGCACTTGTTTCCCGTTCAGTTGCAAACTTTCATGCCATCGAATTTTTCTTGTGGTATGTGCGTTAGTATGAGGTATGCGCTCCGGAATTCTGTACTACCGCATTGTAAAATGGTTGGCAATAACATTGTTACTGCCCGCAGGCTTGCTCATTGTTGCCCTCACGGCCAGCGGATTTATGCGCTTCACTCCGCCCGAAATAATGATGCCGGAACCGTCCTTTAACCACTGCCACATCATCAATGTGACCTTTCAGGCCGGCGAAGAGCTCGTTTACAAGGTATATTATAACTGGAACTTTGTGTGGCTCAGTGCCGGTGAAGTTGTGTTTACCGTAACCGATCTGGGCCAGCACTATCACCTTGTAGCTGTGGGACGCACATTCCGGACTTATGAATGGTTCTTCAAAGTGCGCGACCGCTATGAATCCATAATCGACAAGAAAACACTACTCCCCGTGGAACATATACGCGATGTACATGAGGGTAGCTTTACCCTGTATGATCATCTACGGTTTGACCAGAAAGCCGGCCGGGTTACTTCTTTCCGCGGGAAAACCAAAGATGTAGCTGTAATGCGGGAGTTTGAAGTTGATCAGTGCGTGCACGACATGGTATCTATCCTCTACTTTGTGAGGAATATTGACCCCGCGTACTTTGCCCGCCAACGGGAAGTTCCGGTCAGCATTTTTCTGGATAACCGCGTTTACAACCTCATGGTCAGGCACCGCGGCACCGAACGAATCAGCCTCCGGAGAGGCAGTGAAGTGAGCACCATGAAATACAGCCCTGAACTTATTGCCGGCGATGTATTCAGCGAAGGCGCCGAAATGATCGTATACACCACCGATGACCTCAACCGCATTCCGGTTATGATCGAAAGCCCGGTGTCAGTCGGGTCGGTGAAGGCCGTACTGCAAAGTCATCGGGGTTTGAAATACCGAACATCATTACTTCAATAACTACTTAATTACTTTACGATGATCCGCATTCTCACAGGACTGATTCTGGCAATAGTTCTTCTGTTTTCCGGCGTTTGGCTGGGCTATCACTGGAGCAATTGGGGGCAAGATGCTCAACAAAGCAGCATAGAGGCAGCCGTAGTACTTGAAAAAATAAGGGAAGTGAATAAACTGGCAACCATTGAGGCTACCTTTTCCGAAATAATGCGCCATAAGTCTTACTACTATTTCGATATTCCCATGTTGCGAAAACAGTCTATAATTCATGTGTCGGCCAAAGTACTGGCCGGGTACGATATGGAACATGCCTGTGTGGACATAGACGAGGCCGGAAGAAGAATAGTGTTGAGTGGAGTTATGCCACCTGCCATTCTTGCCATTGAACCCGAGGTGAGTTATTACGATATACAGAACGGGACTTTTAATGCTTATTCTGCCGCAGATATCACCTGGCTGCAAGCAGAAGCAGTAGAAACCATACGGCGCAAAGCATTGGAAGCCGGCATTCTCAACCGCGTTGCCGAGCGTTCCCCGCTTTTCGAAACCCTGGTGAGAGCCTTGATGGAACAAAGTGATTGGCAACTTGTGTGGGATGATCACCATGATCCTGATGACACAAAACCCGTCCTTTCATGGAGGCATACCATGATAATCCCGGAGACATAGTCACAGAGTAATGCAAGTAATCAAGCTGATTACCCGCCGGCTGTATGTTGTTTTCAGATAGCCGGCCACAGTGCTGGTGATGTTCAGCAGCTTTTTTTACCTAAATCCGTATCCACTGGCCACTGAATGCAGGACGAAAAATTGAGCGGCGGACGACCGGATTATTAGCATGAGGGGGAGTTTTTTTTCATATCATTTTGTGGGCATGGTTCCCGGAGGTTTTACATTGTCCTGCATATCCATTATGGCAGGGAGCCAAAACACTTATATTTACCCCGTGAGCAGCAGTTATTCCTTGCGTTTGATGGGTCTGGCAGCAGTAGCTGCATGGTTATTGCTGTATTGGTCATGTGCCAATCCGGTGGCACCCACCGGCGGTCCCATGGATACCACGCCTCCTCAGATTGACACCACAAGATACTCCACACCTAACATGCTGACCGGGTTTGATAAGTCGCAAATCACACTCACTTTTGATGAATGGTTTGAACTTTACGACCCCTTTAATCAGATCCTGGTTTCACCCACAATTAATCCCAGACCGGAATTCAGGGTAAGAGGCAAACGCCTGCTGATCAGTCTTGACCCTGAAGTGCTGGAGGAAAATACCACGTACAGCATTTATTTTGGGGAATCGATCAGGGATATTACCGAGCGGAATGTACTTGAAAACTTCAGGTATGTATTCTCCACCGGTCCGTACATTGATTCCCTTTATCTCACGACCAGGGTTACCGATGCCGAAAGTGGAGAGCCGCTTGCCCGCATTGCAGTGATGCTTTACCCTGAATACAGCGATTCACTTCTGATGACAACCAAACCTTTTTATGCCGCACGCACCAACAATAACGGTGTGGCAAGTTTTGAAAACCTGCGTGCAGGACAATATCATGTTAGGGCATTGCTTGATCAAAATGCCAGCTACACCTACGACCTGCCCAATGAAAAAATCGGCTTCATTCGGGAGCCGGTGGAATCTATGGCTACTCCTGACTCCGTAATCCGAATTCGACTGTTTCAGGAGCCTGTTCCATACCGCGTTCAATCCACGCACAGGCCATTTCCGCAAATGTTGAGTATAGCGCTTAATCAGCCCGGCCGGCAAATGGATTCCATCAGCGTTTTTCCTGCCGAAGCAGCCATGCCACAGCATCAGTTCTACCGCGACAGCCTTTGGCTGTGGGTCGTCGATGACTTTCCCGACAGTCTCGAGATATGGCTTCATGGCAGCAGATCCCCACTTTCAGTCAAAACTCCGGACCCGGTGCTCAGCATGCCCGGTGCCCCGAGTGTTGCCCGTGATCCGGGTACAGGCACCGGAGCCGGAAGAGGGCAGACTGCACGTGCACCGGTAGTGCCGGCCATACTGAAAGATGTACAAAAACAAGTGCATAACCGGCCACTGGTTCTGGAACTGGACCGGCCCATTGCCCAGACAGACTCTTCAAAGTTTCAGCTTTGGCAGGGAGATACGTTGCAGATTGAAGAAAGCATCAGGGTAACCCGGCATGAAGATGGAATGAACAAACTGGCCGTTATGCCTCCCTGGCTCCAGGATTCAGCTTATGTACTCATTATACTGCCCGGTGGCATGACAGATGTTTTTGGTGAAACAAACGACAGCATCCGTATCAGTATTGAAGTATTGTCTTCAGATCAGACCGGTCAGATTGCCCTGGCCGTGACCAACATGAAAGAGGACATCAGGTACATCATCGCCTTGCTTTCAGGAGAAACAACATACAGGGAATGGTGTGTGAAAGGCAGTCCGGAGTTCAGATACACTTTAAACGACATGCCTGCCGGTAACTACCGGCTGAGGATAACAGAAGACCTTCGGGAAAACTGCAGATGGGACACGGGGAACTATCTTGAAAAACGACAGCCGGAGCGAATATGGATGAGTGATCAGGCTACCCTGCGGGCAAATTGGGATATGGATTTGCACTGGCAAATTCCTGATTAACCCAAACTGGATTACCCGGCACCACTGACCGTGTTCAATTTTTTTCACCGGTTAGCACAATGTATTGAAATGATGGATTGAACCCAATGGATGTGAAGTCCGTTAATTTATACAATAAAAAAATGGCCAACATTATGGATAAGCGTACATTTCTAAAAATTAGCACAACTGTAGGAATAGGAGCAGCACTGGGCGGGTTTTCAATTTCGGGTGGCTGTGCCACACCGGAAGGGGAAAATGACCAACAAAATGCTATCCTAAAATATCCCTTTGAGCTTGCTCCGCTTGCTTATGCTGCAGATGCCCTTGAACCTCACTTTGATGCCAGAACCATGGAAATTCACCACGGCCGGCATCATCAGGCCTATGTCAACAATCTTAACAATGCCGTGATGGGCAGCCCATTTGAATCCATGGATCTCAAGGAGATTCTCGCAGCCCTGGGAGAAGGCGATGCTGCTGTGCGAAACAACGGGGGAGGGCATTACAACCATGCGCTTTTCTGGGACATCATTGGCCCGGATGGTGGTGGTGAGCCGGAAGGAGCTTTGCGTGATGCCATTAATGCCTCATTTGGCAATACCGCAGCCATGAAGGAGGCCTTTAAAAAGGCAGCCCTAGGTGTATTTGGTTCAGGTTGGGCCTGGCTTACAGCCCGCAACAACGGCAGTCTGGAAATTGTACAGAGTCCGAATCAGGACAATCCACTGATGTATGGGCTGTACCCGGGAGAGCCCGTTAAGATTCTGATGGGGATAGACGTATGGGAGCATGCTTACTACCTGCACTATCAAAACAGGCGGGGGGATTATATCGATGCATATTGGAATGTCATCCGCTGGAATGAAGTGGCCTCCAGGATGGCTTAAGAAGAATTCAGGACTTAAGCCGGGATTTTAATTTTTCGAGCCGTTCAACGGAAAAAGGTTTTATAATATAACCGGTAAGCTGTTTAATGCTTTCCGCTTTTTCCTGATCCGTAGGATCTGTAGAGCTTGAAACGAGGAATACATTGACAGAGTCAGGAATTGGCAAGGAGTATAACTCGTTTAGAAATTCCCAGCCATCCATAACCGGCATATTGACATCCACAAAAATTATATCGGGAAACCGGTCGGGGGTACTGCAAAGCTTTACCAGTTCATCCAAAGCTTCCCGGCCATGCTGAAAAGTGATTACCGAGCTACCAAACCGGGACAGCTCAATCAATTTTTTTGTGCCAAAAACAAACACCGGATCGTCATCGATAATGCATACCTTATACGACGGGTTCATAGAATTGTAGTTTAAAGGTAGTACCCACGCCTACCTTGCTTTCAACAGTAATGTTTCCGCCCATGGCTTCCATCTGGTTTTTACTGATAAACAAGCCAATACCACGGGCATCTTTGTTTCCGTGAAAAGTTTTGTACATGCCGAATATTTTGTCCCCATGGCGCTCCATGTCTATTCCCATGCCGTTGTCGCTAACCAGTAATTCAAGATAGTCACCATTTTTACGGCATGAAAAAGTGATCACAGGAGCACGACCCGGAGCACGGTACTTAATGCCATTGGTAAAAAGATTGAGCAAAATACTTTCCAAATAGGCAGGTACCACATTGACTGCGATACTTTCCGGAACATTATTGACAATGGAAACATTGTTCTCCCATATCAGTGCCTGGATGTTGTTTTTGGTTTTTTCTATAGCATAATGCAGATTGACGGGGTACTTGCGTTCGTTCACGTTGGTATTGACCGCCACAACCTCATTGAGGTTATTGACGGTTTCAGTGAGCTGATCGGATGCAGATTTCAGCATGTCCAACACTTCTTTTCGCCCTGATTCGGTAGGTTCTGTCCGCAATAAGTCGAGCAACATGGCGAAGTTACCAGAATGAGACCGCAAATTATGCGAAACAATATGCGTAAAGTTGAGCAATCTTTTGTTTTGATCACTGATAATATTGAGTGTGGCAATACGTTCCTGCTCGTTTTTCTTCCGGGCAGTAATATCCGCATGAGTTCCCAGCATCAGCAAAGGCTCACCGTCAGGCGTCCACGAAACCACTTTGCCCCGATCACTGACCCAAATAATATCACCATTCTTATGTATCATCCTGCATTCATACTCGTAATAGTCGATTTCCTTTCTGAAGCATTTCTCAATTAACTCATTGGATTTGTATGTATCATCGGGGTGAGCCAGTTTCCTGAATGTATCCATGGTAATAGGCTGTAACTCCTCGATAGTATAGCCCAGGATCTCGGCCCAACGCTCATTGTATTCGATACGATTAGTTTGGATATTCCATTCCCAGGTACCGATATTGGTAGCGGCAATGATGCCTTCCAGACGCTGCTTTTCTTTGATCAGGTCGTCTTCGGCCATCCTTCTTTCGGTGATGTCGCGTGCGGCTGCGTAAATCAGATCACCGTGAGCCTGAGCTCTCCACTCCATAAACCTGTAACTCCCATCAACAGCCTTGAACCTGTTGACAAAATTGAGGATCTTCATGTGATCGATAAGCTGAGATAAGGTTTCCAGCGTAGCCTGCATATCCTCCGAGTGCACAAATTCCAAGAATTTGCGATTCTTCAGCTGTTTTTTGGAATACCCCAGATTCTCAGACCAGGCATTATTGCACTTGAGCAGATTTCCCTGCATGTCAGCGATAAAAAAGAGATCGAGTGAAACGTTAAAAAAGCTTTCAAGCTCGCGGGTGGTTTGCTTGGCAAGAAGTTCTGCTTGCTTTTGCAGGGTAATATCCTGCATGGTTCCGTAGATTTTCACTATATCCTTTCCTTGCCACTTGGCTTGACCAATAGAGTGCACCCATTTCTTTGTTTTATCGGCAGCATTCAACCTGAGTTCAAGATCAAACGATTCTCCCATCAACTCAGCTTTCTCCCAAGCTTGCTTCAATTTTAAACGGTCATCAGGATGATAGAATCTAATCCGCTCTTCCGGGGACAACTGATTATCAACTTCCAGACCATATATCTTGAACATTTCATCAGTCCACTTGGACTCATAGGTTTTCATATCAATTTCCCAACCGCCAACCTTAGCCATTTTACCGGTTTGTGCCAGCAGTTCCCTGTTCGTTTGGAGCATAAGCTCGGTGTTTTTTCTATGGGATATATCGCGGATCACTGCAATTACCTGATCCTCATTAATTGGATTAATATAAGCTTCAAAATAGTTGGTTACTCCGTCAATCTCGAGCGGATATTCAACCATGGAACTCATATTTGATGTCAACACTTTATCAATACTTCGTACAATTTTTTTTGCCACTGACTGAGGTACCACCTCATCAACTTTTTTTCGGATAAAATTCTTCGGATCTGTATTCAGTTTTGCATTACTCCCTGCTCGGAAGCCCAGAATCCTTCCATTCCTGTCCAACTTAAAGATTAGATCGGGAATGCCTTTAAAAATTCCCTCCAGCTCTTCATTATTGGCTTTTAAGGCTTGCTCTGCACGCATTTTTTCCAGTAATGTGGTTACCCGGTCAGCAAAAACCTGGAGTAACATCACTTCACTTTCTTTCCACTTCCTTTTGGTTTGCACAGAATCGAAACCGGCAAACCCTATCAGCTCACCTTTGTATTTCAAAGGAACCGATAGAATTGTCTGAATTTCCTGCTCAAGCCAGCTTTGCTTTTCCAACTCCCATTCATCACCAAGTAAGCCTATATCATGAAGGTATATAGGCTTCAACATCTGCAACTGCTCCAACCAATTTGGAAGCATTTCAACAGGGATTTTCTGCAGGTTGTCCTTTTGTTCCGAAATGCCCTGTGCACACCATTCGTGCGTATTACTGATGGTTTTTTTTTCCTTATCATAAAAGAACACATAGCTTCTGTCAACCTTACAAAACTCACCCAGTTTCTTTATGGTAAAATTGATCAGATCATCCATACCATCCACAGCAGATGCTGCAAAAATGTCTGATATTTCTATAAGCAGCGATTCTATCGAATGACGGGTTTTTATTCTTTCATTCTCATTTTTACGCAGTGTAACGTCTTCGCAGTATATGATTACACCACTTTGAACATTGGTGTCCTCCTGCCAGGGACTTGCTGTCCAGCGAATCCACTGGGTGCGTCCATCCGGATAGTTCAACTGCTCCTCCAGGCTGCGACGAACAGTTCCATGCATAACATCACGAAGTATACTACGCCAGTGATCCTTGAAAACCGGGTGAATTTCAAAAAAATCTTTACCACTGACCTGAGCATCACGAACATTAAAAATATGACGCCACAACTCTGAGATTTCCACCAACTTATTGTCCGTATCTAGTATGGCTATAGCAAATGGCAGCTTTCGGATAGTGCCAAAATGGATATGCTTATCTTCAACCTCCGGGTTTTTCATGTCAATGTAAATTACCGGCTATAGTCCTCCTCTGCATACTTCCATGTAAATGAGTGATATTGCGGGGCCAAGATACTAACAAGTTTTTACACATACCGTCAAAATAAGTACCAACCTCATTTTTGATTATTTTTCTTTGTGCTGCCTTACCCGTATCTTAACGCCAGATTTGCTGCTGCCGTAAACCTGCAAACAATTGCGTAACTCTTTCCATGAAAAATTTGACTACATATAACGGGCTGGTTGTAAGGTCAACAGGAAGCTGGTATGATGTTGAACGCGACAATTCCCGAACCAGGCTCACTTGCCGCATTAAAGGCAAATTCCGGCTCCACGATCTCAAGATCACTAATCCGGTGGCTGTTGGTGATCGGGTACAAGTGGAAATGGAACCTGGACTCGAAACCGGGTTAATCACGGCCATTGCACCGCGTTCTAATTATGTTGTTCGCAGCTCGCCACGCAAAAAGCACTATATGCAATTGCTGGCCTGCAATATCGATCAGGCTGTACTGATTACTACAATTCGCAATCCCAACGTAAAGCTGGGCTTTATCGACCGTTTTTTACTGCTCACCGAGCCATACAACATTCCCACTACCATTGTATTCAATAAAGCCGATCTGTACGATGAAGGCGACATGGAGTTGTACCGTATACTGGAGCATATTTATACCGTGATCGGCTATTCGATGATGCTTGTTTCAGCAACCGAAGCTGATAACCTGGATATTTTAAAACAACATCTTGCCGGTAAGCTGACGCTCATCAGCGGGCACAGTGGTGTAGGCAAAACCACGCTCATCAATGCCATTGAGCCAGGGTTGAACCTTCGCACCGGCGATATCAGCGATTATTCGGGCAAAGGGCAGCATACTACCACCTTTGCCGAAATGTTCAGACTATCGGTCGGCGGGGCCATTATCGATACCCCGGGTATCAAGAGCCTGACCTTTACCAATATGAGCGAGGAAGAAGTGGCTCATAATTTCAGGGAGTTTTTCAGGGTATCGGCACAGTGTAAGTTTGCCAACTGCCGCCATATGAACGAACCCGGATGCCGTGTCAAGGAATTGGTGGAATCGGCCGATATAAGCCCCATAAGATACCAAAACTACCTGCAGATCATTCAGGAAATAAGGGATCAGAATTACTGGGAACTCAACACTCAACTTTGAAATATATGTGTGAACGCTACTCCTTTACGCTTTCCAAAGAAAAAATCAACAAGTACTTCGGTATTAAAGTCACTGTTAATCCCGAAAAGCAGTACCATATAGAACCAGGCCAGCTGGCACCCGTTATTACCAATGAAGAGCCTTCCAAACTGCAAACTTACCGCTGGGGCCTGATCCCAGAATGGGCTCCCAACAGCAACGTGGGCAGCAACCTTTACAATGCCGTAGCTGAAGGTATACAATCAAGGCCCTCATTCAGGATATCCGTACGCAAGCGACGATGTCTGATTTTAGCCGACGGGTATTACGATTTTAAAAAACTGGGCCGGTCACTGATACCTTACCGCATTACCCATCATAAGGCAGACCTTCTGGTAATGGCGGGTTTGTGGGATGTTTGGCGGGGAGGCACGCCGGAGGAGATCAGAACTTTCAGTGTGATCACCGTGCCGGCAGGCGGGGTCATAGCTACAATCAACAGCAGGATGCCGGCTTTTTTGCCTACCCGGGAAGAGCAACAAGCCTGGCTTGAGCTCGAAACTTATGAGGCCGCACTCAGGTTGCTGAAAACTGCTGATGACAGTTTGTTCAGGCTCTACCCCATTACCGACAAAATAAAAACACCCGGATACAGCAAGTCAGACCTTCATACAGAAATGGCAGGTCCACCTTCATTGTTTGACTGAAGTTAAATTCGGGCAGCATGCAACACAAAGAGTTATCCATCAAAGCACCTCACAGAGGTGTCCATTTGATAACAGACGACATTGTAAAGGCCCTTGGGCCTCTACCTGACAGCGGCATGCTTCACCTTTTTCTCAGGCATACATCAGCTGGAATCATGCTTAATGAGAACAGCGATCCTGATGTTCGTGCTGATTTTGAGCTGATGATGAACAACATTGTGCCAGAGTATCAGCGAGGTGTACGGCATACTATGGAGGGACCCGATGATATGCCTTCTCATGTTAAATCGGCCCTTACGGGTGTTTCGCTGTGGATCCCTATCAAGAATGGAAAATTATTGCTGGGTCGCTGGCAGGGTGTGTATCTTTGCGAGTTCAGAAACATCCCGGTTACCAGAAATCTGGTGCTGACAGTTTGCACCTGACCGGGAATACAAAAGCAATATGCCAAAAAAGAAAATCCTGCGAAAAGAAGTACTGATGCATGGCATTGCCGATAAAGGCATGGCCGTTGGACGAGACCCTGAAGGAAGAACTGTGTTTGCCGGTGGTGCTGTACCCGGTGATCTGGCAGATGTTGCCATTCAGCGCAAGCGGAAGGGGGCTGAATTTGGCAAAGTGATTAACATCCACCGCATGTCACCTGACCGGGTGAAGCCTGAGTGTGTCCACTTTGAATCATGTGGAGGCTGCAAGTGGCAACACCTGAGTTATGAAGCACAGCTCAGATTCAAGGAAGATACCGTGCTTCAGGCCATGCGAAGGATTGGAGGTTTAACCTCGTTTGACATGCTGCCCATTGCTGCCGCGCCGGAAACCTATTTTTATCGCAACAAAATGGAGTTTTCCTGCACTGCCAAACGCTGGCTTTCGGCCGGGGAGATCAGTTCGGGACTTGAAGTTGTGGATCGGAATGCCATTGGTTTGCATCCGCCGGGCATGTTTGACAAGGTGGTGGATATCAACTTCTGTCATTTACAACCGGAGCCTTCCAATCGCATACGCAATGGGTTGCGTCAAATGGCCGGGCAGGCCGGATGGACCATGTACGACATGGAAAAAAGAACCGGATTGCTGAGAAGTGTTATTATACGCACCACCTCACTGGGCGAAGTGATGGTGATTGTAGTATTTTTCGACATGGAGGGCACAAAGTGGCAGGAAGTAATCAGTTACCTGAGAAGTAACTTCCCAGAAATTACTTCCCTGCACTACATGCACAACACCAAACTGAATGACAGCATAGCCGATTTGAAAGCTGAACATATGGCGGGAAAACCTTGCATCACCGAGCAACTGGATCACATCAGGCTCAACATAGGCCCTAAAACATTTTTTCAGACCAATTCAGCCCAGGCCTGTACTTTGTACCAAACAGTAGCTGAGTTTGCGGCAATCTCGCCGGGTGAAAACGTGTACGATCTTTATACCGGTTCAGGTGCCATAGCCTGTTATATTGCCGGATCCTCAGGCAGTGTTACTGGCATAGAAGAAATTCCGGAGGCAGTAGATGACGCAAGGGCTAATGCTGAACTCAACGGGCTTGCCAGGCTGAAATTTGAAACCGGAGATGTAAAAATGTTGCTCAACAGCAGTTTTATTGAACAAAACGGGAAGCCAAACCTTGTAATTACCGATCCTCCCCGTGCCGGCATGCATGCAGAGGTAGTATCAACGCTGCTTACTGCTTTACCCGAAAGAATTGTGTATGTTAGCTGCAACCCGGCCACACAGGCGCGGGATATCGCCATGCTCGGCAATATGTCCGAGCCGGTACGTATCAGGCCGGTGGATATGTTCCCTCATACCCACCATATAGAAAGTGTTGCATTACTTAAACGCAGGTAATTATGACCGCTAAAAAATCTAATCCGACAACCATGCCAACCCATTTAAAAGACCTGGAACAAGTTGTAAAAGAGCATGAAAGCGTATTATCCAGCGCAGTAATAACCGTTGTGGATGAAGGCGTTTCCAATTATCCCATGCTGGTTGTCCATCGCGAACATATCGAAATTGGCATTCCGCTGATGCAAATTGGTACTGAACCGGGCTGGATGGTTCATATCTCCACGCTCGAAGAATTGTCTGCGCGCAAAGTGATGGAGAGCGAACGAATTGACGAGTTCAGGGAAATTTACAAGAACCCCGCTGAATTCCTCACTGTGCTGTACATTGAAAACAGTGAAGCCAGCATTCTTTTTATTCCTCTGAGCCACCCGACAACTTCTTAGGTGCAGGTCTTTTTTGAATGTAGGCCGTGATTTTTATTCATCACTCTTTGTGGGGCCTTTCAGGCTTGTAAAGTTGTGCCTAACTTTGTCCACTTCAGGTAAAACTGAGCCACACCTCGGATCAATCCGGATTGTCTGTTGCGGCAAATGCGCGGAATCTGTGCCCCGGTAGCAGGTCATCGGAAGATAATGGGCGTTGCTTTCTCCGGTCACTGAAATGTTCCAGACGATGCTCTACAGCCTGTTTGTCTGACATGGGATACATGGTTCCGGTAGGCTGATCCACAAAGGTGATCCTATGTATCCTGTTGTCTTCAAACCGGATATTGAGCCGGCTGCAATCTGCATGATTCACGCCTATATAGGCATCGTGGTCATCCGTGGCAAAATACACTACCTGGGCATTACCATCTACGTCCATGTAGTCGGCTTTCCCTTCGGAAAAATAAGTATCAATATCGCGGCCCCGGACCTGATTGGCCAGCCAGGGGTTGGGAAAATGTAGAATGAATGACCTCCCTGTTTGACTGAGCATGTCTATGGCCCCTTCGGCTACAAACATCCTGATCGTATCTGCCGTAAACTGAGCAGAATCAGCCCAAATGACCGGATCGCCAAAAAACGAAAAAGTGGAATCCCATTCCGTATACACCAGCGAGTCGGCCATTCCCTGCACATCAGATTTATACACCAGACTCCGGGGATAAGCCCTCACCAGCTTGAGGGAATCATGTTCAGGCATTTCCATCGAATAAATAGTGTCAGCAGCAATATACAAAGTGTCATCCTCCATTAAATACATCAACAGCGGATTATCCCAGGCTTCAATGGAAGCCCCGCCACGCACAAACGATGCATTCCCCGCCTTGAGAGCAACTCCGGAAGCTGTATCAGAAAAATAGACATTACCATAGGCTGCACCTGAATCAGCCTCATTGTAATAATATATCGTATCGGCACTCAGATAAAAGTCCTCATCAATGATCTCCACACGACCATACAAAATACTGAGTGACTCAGCAGACCGGTATTCCGCATCATCGGCAAAAATAGTACGCGTGCCTTCTACTATGGTACTGCGGCCGGCCGTGGCATAAGTTCCCTCCCTTCGATTGTACAAAATGGTATCGCCGTAAATTCTGCGCCGGCCGTCCCACACTTCCGCTTCACCTATCAACCACATCAGGTCGAGGTTGCCATCATACCTCAGCTCATGGGCTTCACCGTACTCTTCACCCTGATCAAGCCTCACATTGCCTGAAAACCAGGCATATTTATCATCCATCAGGTAGTAGCCATTTTCAGCATAGATATAGGCCGAATCCTGTAAAATAATGGTAGGGCCCCTGAAAACGGCCCTTTGCTCTTCCGAATAGTAATCCAGTGAATCGGTCCAAAGCATAAAATCAGGATGAGTGAGCACCACGCTATCGGTAAAGTAAGCTATGCCCGGGCCGGCCAGATATCTTCCCCGCCTGCTGCGCAACCTCGATTCCATATTGGTGAGCAGGGCTCCTTGCCTGTATATCCCAACCCGCTCATTGAGATCATACTCCAACAAATCGGTAAACAACTGCCTTGTACCATCTACCAGCACCACATCATCGTAAAAATAGGCCATGCGCGTATCTCCAATATAGCGAAGCGAATCGGCATACACCCAGAGTGTATCGTGTTGAGATATAGCAATATTGCCGGCTGCATTGACATAGTTGCGAAAAAGTGTAGCCCTGTCGGCAAACATGTGGACTTCGTCCTGCCTTAGCCGAACATTGCCCTCCAATACGCGTTGAAAAGTGCCGTCTATCATAGTGCCCCGCAAAACATCGCTGTATTCAACCTCCACTATTCTGGGACGGGTGGTATCGGCATACTCAGCTGCAAGGGTCCATTGAGGCCATGCCAATAGTACAAGGCCTGCCGTGAACACAAATACAAAATGATCAGTAATGACGATTTGCACGGCGTACTTTTCTTATCATGGTAAAAAATTCATCGTATTCAGGCAGTCCTTCAATGATCTCGCGCACTACGCCATTTCTATCGATCAGAAAAATGGTGGGATAGGCCTTGATGCCAAGTTCGTCGGCCATGCGACTGCCTGGGAATGCCTCGGCATCCAATTTAATACTGATGTAATGACGGTTGAGGAAAGCGGCTACCTCCCGGTCACCCAAAACATTTTCATTAAAAGCTTTACATGGTGGACACCAGTCAGCATAAAAATCCACAAACACAGGCTTTCTGTGGCGCTGTGCCAAATCTTTAATCTCTTCCCATTTTTGTATTTCGGTATAGTTTACCTTGACCGCTTGTGCATGGATGGGCTGTATCATCCCGCCTATCAGCAGGAGTATCAGAAAACTCAGAATAAAACGATACAATGGCCGCATCTTGGGAAGTTTGGTTGAGGATAACAGCCTTACTCCTTTTTAACTTCCTCATAGTCGATATATTCTCCGACTTTGGGCTTTTCTTTTCGGACATGGCCGTTCTTAGCTTGATTTACGCGGGCTTCGCTTTCACGGTGGGCAGCTTTTTTGAGGCCCGGAGCAATCCAAAAACGATATATAACCAACAAAATCAGCAGGAGAATGAGGTATTTCATTGTTGCTCGGGAATTTTTAACGTGAGAATGGCAATGTCATCAGTAAACTGCCGCTCTCCTTTAAATTGCTGAATATGCTGTAACAACCGGTCGGTGAATCTTGTTGCTGATAAAAACCGGTACCGGTCCACAAACTGTTTCAGCCGGTCGAGCTCAAAAAATTCGTCCTCCTCGTTGAGCAAATCTGTGAGCCCATCGGTATAAGCCACCAGTAAAGCACCTTCACTAAGTGTGATCCGGCCAACTTCCAGTGACGGCAACTCGTCAAAGGCACCCAAAATAGTACATCCGGTTTTGAGCAGATCTATGGAGTTATTTTGATACAGCACCGGAGGATTATGGCCTGCGTTGACATACTCGAGCATTTTATCATCCTGATGGTAAAGGCCAAAAAACATGGTCATGAATCGCTCACCTTTAGTAATGCGCAAAACCGCTTCGTTCAGTTTTTTAATAAACCGATCCGTTGGTAGCATTTCCCGTACCAGCATCTGAAACGTGGCTTCAAAGTTGGCCATCAGCAGTGCAGCCGCCACGCCCTTGCCCGAGAAGTCCACCACACAAAAAGAGGTCTTGTTACCGGGAAGCTCAATGCAGTCAAAATAATCGCCTCCTATACCCAAATGCGGAAGGTAAATACTCGCCATTTCCAGTTGTGCTGTATTGGGCAATTTATCAGGAATCAACATTTGCTGGACCTTGCCTGCGAGGTCCACTTCGCGTTTAAGCCGCTCCTGATCCAGTTGCCGCTTGAACAACCGCTTGTTCTCGATAGCCACGGCGATAATATTGGTAATGGTGGTTATAAACTTGATCTTATCAGGTCGTTCGCCGGGCTTTTCAAAGTCGCCGATCAGAGCAAAGGCAATGGCCTCCTTTTTGTGATATACCGGGATTGCCACATCAAATCTGCCGGGCAGGCCTTCAATGTCCTCGCGGATGGATGTAGGCCGCTCAAACTGTAGCAGCTGAGTAGCGGTTTCCGGAGTAATGATACTGGTATTCACGTTCAGCGACGTGGCTACCGTCCACGATTTGCCTTCCTTGATGAGCAGTGCCATTTTCCCGATGCCCAACTCCCAGTTCAAAATGGATTTATAAATCTGAAACAGGTCGGAAGCAGGCAAATTATTGTTGATCGCCTGAGTAATATCGAGCAGACGATTGACCTGCAGCTGCCTCATGGCCAGCGCACGTTCAAGGTTTAATATGGTTCCCGATGGGTGTTGCATTCGCGTTAAAGATAATACAATTCTATGCAATACCTTCCGGTAAAAGCACCCTGTTGTCGGCTATTGGCCAAATCAGTTACACTACAGTCTGGTTCGCACATCAAGGGCATCCCTCAATCCATTTCCCAGCAGATTGAATGCCAATACCATCAGCATAATGGCAAATGCGGGGGTCAGGGCCGGGTAAGGGTTATTGCTAAAAAGGAAAACGTAATTCTCTCTGATCATGGTGCCCCAGGAGGGTCCCGGTGGCTGAATACCAAAACCCAGGTAGCTGAGTCCGGCTTCAATCAAAATGGCGGCGGCAAAATTGGCAGCAGCTATCACCATAACCGGCCCTAATATGTTGGGCAATATATGCCTGCCGATAATACGGGCATGAGAAAATCCAAATCCCACTGCGGCTTCTACAAACTGTGCCTCCCGAAGCGACATGATCTGCCCGCGGACAATACGCGCTACATCCACCCACATTGTAAGCCCCACAGCTATAAAAATCTGCCAGAATCCCCGGCCCAATGCAAGCATAATGGCAAATACAAGCAGTAGCGTCGGAATTGACCATACTGTATTCACTAAAAACATGACCACATCATCCGTACGCCCGCCAAAATACCCGGCTACGGCTCCCAGCAACATGCCAATAGTGAGAGCGATGGCTACGGCCACCAGACCCACCATCAGAGAAATGCGAACACCCAGTATCAATCTGCTGAACATACATCGCCCGTACATGTCAGTGCCAAGAATAAAAATACGGTGGCTTACTGCAGCTTTTGCCTTCCTTTCCAGCTCACTCCGGGAAATGTGTATAGTTTCGCCGCTCATCAATGCAAGCGTATAACCTGTTCCGGTTGAATAAACAGGACCTGAACCGGATGCACCTTCGGTGTCAGTTTCCTTTTTAGGAGGAATAATATTTTGTGAAGCATCCAGCGCAAATACAACATCGGCCAGGTGAATGCGTTGATACCATCCTTCAACCTCATCAAACCCCATGTGATCAAACTTGCTGAACACCCTGTAATACATGGAGTCACCGGCAATTTCCCAGGCGGTAACCGGCACCGGATCATAAGGATTGGTGCGTCCTGCGATCATGGTACGCAGAAAGCCTTGCTTGTCTTCTACCCTGTTTCGGACAATGTTCAGGATATCGACACCGAATCCGGGTTTCATCAGGCTCAGTTCATTGATCTGGTCGTTAGCATTAGGAGTGCGATCCGGGGTAATGGCGTAGCCCAAAATAGCCACAATTACAGCCAATGCAATAATCACCATACCAGCTACAGCAGGTTTGTTGCGTATCAGTCGCTTCCATGCTTTGCGACCGGGACTCTCTGACCCGCTAACTGTTTGCTGACCCCGCTTCATGCTAAAACTGTTGCTGATAAGCCCGGAGTTTCAGCTCCAAAGCATCCATATTGGCAGGCAGTCGAAACCGACACCCGTAAAATTCTTCAAGCTGAGCCGCGCGCTTTCTGAATGCCTCAATTCCGGTTGAATTGACAAACTGAACCGCACCACCGTGATAAGGCGAAAACCCGCCGCCTATCAGTGTGCCTAAATTTGCTTCAGGAAGAGAAAACACAATTTCTTTGTCAATGCATTCCAGCGTTTCTATGACCTGTATATAAAGTAACCGGTCGATAACATCGCGCTGAATATGGACGGAATCCCCTACGGGGAAAACCTGTGCGAGGTCTTTCCACATCCGGGGAGAATCTGCATTGGGCTCATAAAATCCTCCACCGGCTGACATACCCTTGCGGCCATAATCATCCATCAGCGTTTTGATGGCTTGCAGAGCAGGCTGGTGATCACTGTGCCGCGTACTGATGTTGAGTATCACCTCAAACCCAAGGTCATCGGCGTACAAAAGTGGCTTTTGCTGCATGCCGGCCTGCAACCCGGCCCGCTCTACCGAACTGGCCATTTGGCCTTCCGTAATCATCAGGATTGCTTCAAGAACATACTGGCACCATACGCGAAGCACAAAAAATCCGGGTGCATCGCGCACAAAAATTGGCAAACAGCCAAGCTTCCGAACCAGGTCAAAAGCTGTACCCATGGCTGCAGGATCTGTTTTTTCCCCTTGAATCACCTCTACAATACTGCCCGTGCGCAATGGGGGCAAAAAATGCAATCCCACAAACCGCGAAGGATGCCTGATATGAGCAGCCATGCTGCTGATGGTGATGGAAGAAGTATTGGCCGCAAGCAAACTATGCTTGTCCATGTGTGCTTCAGCATCTCTGGCTGCGTTGATCTTGGCCTCCGCGTGCTCAAACACCGATTCGATAACTACATCACAATCGGCAAACATGGCTGATTGATCGGTGGCTACCATGGCTTCCACTGCTTTTTCAGCCCGGTCTGCATTGAGCTCACCGGCTTTCTCCATCATTCTGATTTCGTCCGCTGCCATCCGGCGGGCCTTCTCTGCCACTGTGGCCGTAACATCTTTCAGCACTACTCCCAGTCCCTGCACGGCAGCCAGTCTCGCTATCCCTGAACCAATGCGGCCAGCTCCGGCTATCCCGATCTTTCTGAATCGATGACTGCCAACCGGTACCGGGCTAAAGCGGCCTTGCCTCACCATATTGGTATCAAACCAAAAGGCGCGGGTCATATTTTTCGACTTGGTATTGCGGATAAGCCAGGTAAAGTATCGTGCAGCGATGCGGTTGGAGGTTTCAAAATCAACCGCAGTACCTTCCACCAGGCTGGCCAGGATCGCTTTGCGGGCAGGGTCATTATTGTGAGTCTGGGCAATCACTTCAGCGGTGATCCGGGTAACAAAATGTGCATTGCGCCAGGTTTTTAATGTGCCGCCGGCAATTCTGCCGCCGGGTCTGTCCCATTCCTGTCTAACATCAGGGTGGCTGTAAATCCATTTGCGGGCACGCTGCATCATGATTTCGGTATCTTCTTCCAGGGCATCAATCATTTTCAACTCCAGGGCCTGAGCAGGAGTATTGCGCTTGCCCTGAAGCAGGATATCCGTGGCTTTTTGCAAGCCCAGCCTCCAAAGCATACGGGAAATTCCCCCGCTTCCGGGCATGAGGCCGTAATTCACTTCGGGTAAACCGATTACGGCATCCGGCCGGTTAAGCATAATGCGGTAGTGAGTAGCCAGGGCAAATTCATATCCGCTGCCCAGGGCTGAACCGTTAATGGCCGACACCAGGGGAACACCCAGTAATTCAAACTCTCTGAGTGTTTGCTGCAGGGTTTGGGCATACTGAAAAATCACTTCATGGTCTACTGCATCATACAGGTACTGTAGGTCACCACCGGCCATAAAACTGTTTTTGGCTGAGGTGATGATCACCCCGGCCAGTACGCTTTCGGATTTTTCCTTTTTCAATTGTTCCAGAACAGGCAGCAGAACATTGCCCAGTGAATGGTTCATAAGATTCACCGTGCTTTGATCCATATCAAAGGTGAGCGTAACGATGTTGTCAGTGTCCTTTCTATACTTGATCATAGTGCCGGTATTGCTGATTCACGGAGTGGTAAAGGTAAGCAATTCAAGTGGTGAAACAGCGGTACCGGCCTGCAAATTGAAGCAGAGCAACGGACGATGTAACCGTTTCTGATACAAACAACATTCAGTGATGCAGCATTGTATCCATTACCAATAGAGACTGCATTCCAATGGATATTTTAGTTATCATTGCTTTTGAATTCTATGGCTGTAAACATGCATGATTTATATAACTTTCCCGGCTTTCATCCCTGCCCGGATATTGAAACGCTTCAACAGAAGCTCGCTGGATTTATTTTACAAAGGCAGTTTGCCATACTGGCTGATGAAAACACAGCCAGGTATTGCCTGCCGTATTTGAAAGAGACGCTGAACCTCCAACAGGAGCAGCTTGTGATAGTGCCCCCCGGAGAACAGTGTAAACAGCTGAGCACGGCAGAACCAGTATTGAAACGCATGCTTGACCTCAACCTTGGACGACAGGATTTACTGATCAATCTTGGCGGGGGTACCATCACCGACCTTGGCGGGTTTTGTGCTGCAGTGTACAAACGAGGCATTGGTTTTATCCATATTCCAACCACGCTGTTAGCTATGGTGGATGCTGCTATTGGCGGGAAAACCGGCATCAACTTTGGCGGTTACAAAAATATGCTCGGAACGTTTACCCGTGCAGAAGCTCTGCTGGTGTGGCCAGGCATGCTGAATACTCTGCCCACGGAGGAGATGCGGAACGGCTGGGCCGAAACTGTTAAACATGCTCTGATACTGGATGTAGAACTCTGGGATGAAGTGGCAATTATGGAAAAGCTTGAAACTCCATCAAGGGAAATGATTTTTCGCTCAGCAACGCTGAAACAAAGAGTGATCCAAAAAGATTTTCATGAATCCGGCTACCGTAAAATTCTCAACTTCGGTCATACTGCTGCACATGCCATAGAAAGTGTGTTGGCGGCTCAAAAACAAAGTAATTCTCATGGACTTGCAGTGGCCGCCGGTATGGTGATTGAAAGCCATGTATGTTCACAACGCGGGCTGCTTAGTCCCGGCAATTTGGATGGGATTTGCCGCGTAATCCGACGTCATTTCCCACCAGCCTGCCCGGAAGCAGATGCTGATCACATGCTTTTGGCAGCCATGAAAATGGACAAAAAGAGCCGTGGACGGCAAATTTGGATAGCCGGTATAAGGAGGCCCGGTGAGGGTATGCCGGAGATACCTGCCAGTGAAGAAGAACTGCTTGACGCACTTCAGTTTTACCGAAATCTGTACGGTTAAGCCCGCCGGATACCAGATGCTTTAAACCAATCGTTGATGCATACAGTTTATACGCTACATACCCGATCGAATCAATTACCTTTACGCAATGAATGATTTCCATCCGCTACGGCTAATTCTGGTTTTTACAGCGCTGTTTTTTGCATACACCTCCGTGGCTCAGTACGAAAGCGATCTGGTACAAATTAGCGGAATGGTGGTAGCTGAAGAAGCAGGAGAATTGGAACCCGTGCCCTTTGCCAATATTGCCGTTCTCAATACGTCCAGAGGAACATTTACCAATATGGACGGATTTTTCTCCATTGTGGTGCGCAAGGGAGAAACCATAGTAGTGAGTGCCATTGGTTACGAATCCGGAAGGTATACCGTACCCGACACGCTAATGGACAAACGCTATACCCTTTTTCAGATCCTCAGCCGGGATACCAGTCTTACGTTGCCAACAGCGGTAATCTACCCCTGGCCCAGCAAAGATTATTTCAGTATTGAATTTCTGGCTATGGACGTGAGTAATGAGTTGAGCCTGAGAGCTAAGGAAAACCTTTCGGAGCGTTATATGGCCTCGCTGCGCCGCGGAATGCCTGCAGACGGGGGTGAAACAAGCTCTCACTTCCTGCGTCAACAGGCCAGGTCATATTACCATTACGGTCAGATGCCTCCAATGAATATTTATAATCCCCTGGCCTGGGCCGAATTCATCAGAGCATGGCGGGAAGGCAAATTTAAGCGCGAATTGTATGACGATTGATCGTTTGATATGTGTCACAGACTTACGTGTACAAAGTAATAGAGCATTTACAAATCAAATTTATATACCCGCGCAATTAGCAAGTGTAAGCTTCCCTAAAAACAGGAGCGATCAAAAATAGAGAAAAATCGCTAACTTTAAATTTTAGGGACTATGAAAAAGACAAAATTCACCGAGAGCCAAATTATTGGTATTTTGAAAGAGCAGCAATCCGGCAAAAACGTCAATGACATTTGCCGGGAGCATGGCAT
>JBJHCA010000023.1:0-7691 GCA_050485785.1 Saprospiraceae bacterium
GCTTTGTGCCGGCCTGAGGTATTAACTTTCGCGTGGCCGTTTCCGGTTCGAACTTGAGCCGTATTGCACAAAACCGCGTTGCAGGGTTTAGTTTTCATAGCAATAGGTTTAAAGAATTAATCAAAAATGAGATCGAACTTCGCAATGGCTCCTGTCTATTCCGTTGGCTGCCGGGGGGAAGGACAGTTGACCTTTGCATAAAAAACCGGTAAAACGTTTTACGCGATAAATGTATAATCAGTCAATCCGGGAATTCCGGATTGAGGTATTTTCATCCGAACTTTTACTGACAAATCCGAAATAAAACCGGGTTTCATGGGTATAATAGTAGCACTGACGCGCACTACAGTATTCAATCGGACCACCCATGTCTTTCATCAGATTGATCATTTCAAACAAAGTGCTTTTGCTGACGCCAAGTCTTTGTGCCAGTTCATTGGGTCTGCCCGTGGCTTTTCGCCGTATCAGACCGTCACAGCGCTCAAGGAGCAAAGCTTTTTCGTGTAGACGCATATCTTTTAATTTTTATGTGAAAAAATATTTTCTACATCTCTAAAATCACATGTTTTAGATGTTGACATCTCTATTATTTTGATTTTTTCTGGTTAGCCCCAATTTTATACCGCCCTGAAAGCGATAGATAAATATTCAATAATTCTATCTTAAAAATCAATAGCCTTTATAAGATTGCGCGGTAAATTGCAGGAATTTATTTGTGGCTGGGTGTAATGCCATGAATGTAATATGCTGGTTTACACACACATACATGCCGGATGAGTGGAATAAAAAAAATTTATTTTTTTAACTTGTACTTTGGGAAGAAGATGCGATACCCGCACATGCGGCTGTTGCTGAACAGATCAATTTACTCATTATGACCGGTTACACCTCATTGGAGGATTGAGGTATTATGCTGATCCCTGCAAACAGTCTACTGTCAGAATCAGATTATTCTTTCTAAAAAAACACCTGCATTTTTACAATGCAAAAACTGCAGTTAAGGGTCAACAACTGTAAAACAAAATTTGTCGGAACGACTGGATTCGAACCAGTGACCTCCGCCCTGTCAAGGCGGCGCTCTAAACCAACTGAGCTACGCTCCGAACAAAAAGTGATGCAAAATAAAAAAAATCTTCCGACACTTTCCGGGAAATTTATCCCCTCAGCACTTTAAGTACTACCCGGCATCTGCTCAGCGCTTGCATATCACCCGGTAGGGGCAATAAGTGCAAACGCTGCGGTTGGGAGTCTGACTGATGTGGACCCCGGGGGAAAGCATGATGCTCAACTGGTTAAAGAGCTGCTCTTCAAAGGCGTCTATCTGATCCTGATTGATGGCGGTGAGCTTGTCCACGATCACCCGGGTTTTACCTGCCTCTATGCCCCGTGCCGGATACACGTGTACTTCGGCAATGTCGGCAGTTTGCTCACAGCGCTGATACAGCCAGGCATAAAACAGCGTTTGCAGGGCATACTGATTGTTCCTGCCGTCGGGCAGCATGATATTCTGTGTGCTTCCGTTATTCAACTGTGTCCCATATACTACTCCCGACTTGTAATCGATGATGCGCAGGCTCTTATCGGTGCGGTCAACCCGATCGATAAAACCCTTAAAATTGACCCGGGCGCCGTCCCATTCAAAGCTGTGTTCCAGCCTTTGCTCCAGACTTACCGGACTGAATGCTTCAAACGGCCGGCGCTTAAAATCGTGATCCAGCATTCTGCTCACCAGATTCTGCATGGCATGCATATAGAACAGGTGTTTACCCGTATCCTTCATCGCAGCGGGAATGTTCAGCAATTGAGGATACACCGAATTCAATATTTCCCCGGCCTTGCGGCGCAATTCCTTTTCCATGGCTGCGGTAACTATCTGCCCGGTGTATTCCCCGTACAGCGTTTCCATCACTTTGTGGACAATGTTGCCAATATCCCTGGCTTCAATTTCTTCCGTGGGCTCATCAGCTTCCCTGAAGCCGTGAATGTTTTGCAGGGCATACCTCAGGCGGCATGAAAGCCAGGTATTGAGGCCGGAATAGCTCATGGACTCTGCCAGTTGGTTGCGGACTTTCTCCGTAAACTCACCGGTGGCTTCCCATTCAATTACGTGGCCGGGCTCCGCCGTCCGGCCCGGGTTTACATGATGCCGGCTAACCTGCCAGTGCTCAGGATGCATGCCCAGCATCAGCCTGCGAACCCACCGTGAAGGTTCCGAGCCACCCAGTCCGTCATGGTGTTCGTTGTAAAACAGATGAACCTGCTCAGCACTGCCCAGCAACTGCCAGAACAAATACTCCTGTACTTTCACCTGCTCTTCAATGCCCGGCAACTTGTACCAAGAGCGAAGCGTGTAGGGCAGCAGACTCTGAAAACTCACCACCGGCAGCAAACCATCGCCTGCCTGCGCTACAATCAGGTGCTTAAACCAGAGGTTGGCCATTTCAAACAGACCCAGCACCTGCATGCCTTCCAGCGGTTCCCCTCTCAGATTGATCCGCGAATCCTGTAAGATCCGCTGCAGAAAGTTGAGAAAAAACGCCGGCGACCAGGCATCCTCCTGTCCGGCCAACACCTCCCTGAAACGCCTGATACGGGTAAACAGGCTGTATGCCGCAGCGCTGTCTGCTTCATCCACGGTGTTGGGATAGATCAGCCGGATGAGTTCAAGGCAGCGGTCTGCCAGTTCAAACTTTTGTGTACAAGGCAACAGCAGCGAATTCCAGGGCTCGGGTATGGCTTTCCAGTGGCGATCGGGCTCCAGGTAAAGCGGATTGTGTTCAAAGGCCGGCATCCGTCCCGGCCGGCTGCCGCCCTGTATCAGATGATGGCTGAAGAAGTCTGCAACCCGGCGTGCAGCTATTACGCCGTTGGGTTTCCATGCCTCCTGTACGCGAATGAATCTCCGCAACAGGGCAAACACGGAGGTATCCACTACCGACAAACCCATGGATACGTTCACTTTGCCAACCGATTCCGGCAATACCTGCAGCAAAGGAAGCAGCAAACCCTGTCCCGGTATCAGGATTCCCGTTTCACGGTATTCATTCTCCGGAATGTGCCTTATGACTGATGCAAGCCCCTGAAACTGAATATGCGTGCCCGATACATTGTACAGGTGAACGTTCTTTATTCCTTGCTCCGGCCGGTAAACAACCGATCTCGCCTTCACATGCTCAGCAAAAGCTTTCAGCGGCAATTCGGTGTCCAGTTCCCGGGCCTCGCTCTCATCCGGCATGTTCCAGATATACCGCACATTGCCAAACCTCCGCAGGATGGTCTGTTCTGCCCGGCTCATCCTGTAAAATCCCACGGCATATACTGCCCGGTAAGGATTGCTGAGGGCCTGTTGATCATCCGTGGCCATATTGCGAAACATCATGCCCATGGTAGTGAGTCCCTGCTTCCTGAGGCCGGCGTGAAAATTTCGGTACAGTGTTCCCAGGTTACCCCAAATACTGCTTAGGTCAAACACATTTTCCGTCTGCCTCAGTCTGCTGATCATTGCGCTGATCTCTTCACCGGCCTCCTCAGGCAACAGCTCGTGGTCCGCATTCAGTGCATCCAGCAGTTCAAAACATTGTCCGGTATCGGTCAGTGCCCTGTCGAGCAGATCAAAATCGCTGAGAATCTGTTTGCCCAGCGGGTAAAACCGGTCAAAAGCCTCATCAAAGCCCATGGCTTTCCGGCAATGGTAAAGTTGCATCACCAGGCTCAGTTCATCGGGAACAGCCGCTGAGCTCTCCTTATTCACCAGGCTGTCCATCGTGTGCAGGTGAGGTGCCCACACCGGCTGAGCCGCCACATTGGCCAGTGCCCGTTTAAAGAACAAGACATTCCTGTGCGATGGAAACAGGATCAGCAGATCCTTCACATCCGCACCGTGTTCCTTCCATACCGTCTGCGCAGCAAAGTGTAAAAAATTGTCCCTGGAGTTCTTCATACTTTGTACACTTTACCGGTTCAGGCTTTCTATGGTCATCGTATCCAGGTAAGCCAATTTGCCGATGATGTTCGGGAATCCCATTTTTTGCAGTAGTTCCATATATTTTTTTAATTGCTCTTTGTGGCGGTCGCTGCCGCTCCCGGTTTTAAAGTCAATCACTGTGGTTACTCCCCCGCTGTACACCACCCTGTCAGGCCTGTAGGCCTTCCCGTCAATTTCTATGATCTCCCGCTCGGCATATACCTCTGCATGGGGATCAAACCAGGGTTTCACCCTTTCATCGTTCAGGAATGTTTCAATCACCGGTCTTATGTCGGTGATGCTTTCATTGCTTATTACGCCGGCTTCACGCAATTCAGCCAGGCATTTATCCAGCGAAGCTGCATCCTTCAGGTGCTCCAAAACTGCATGCACCAAGATACCGCGTGATCCAGGCTGATCCGGTTCCGCTTCCACGGGCAGAGGCTTAAAATGCCAGGCTCCGGCCCTGAGTGTTTGCCTCCTGATACTAACCGGCACATCCAGTGTTGTGGTATCATCCGTTGGTTCTTCTTTAGGGTATGGCCCGGCCATAACATCGCCTGATACATAAGAATCTTCGTAAATACCGGACGGCTCCATACTGCCGGGCATACTCTCCAGAATAAGGTCACCGTAGCAATATGGGCTATTCCCGGTCTTCCGCTCTCTGGCGGCCAACAGCAGATGCTGGCCGGGTCTTGTAGTGGCCACGTACAGCAGGTTAATCTGATCGATAATGTTGAGCAGGTATTCATCAACATAGGTATTTCTGAACAAGGAGTCCTCAAGGTTCCTGTTCATTTTTACAGGCACCGTACCCAGTACTTCCAACAGTGGATTATTGCCCGTATTGACGTATATATTCCCTTTAAACTCTCCTTCAACCGGGGCGGTGGTAAAGGGGACAATCACCACGGGCCACTCAAGCCCTTTAGCACTGTGGATGGTGAGCACCTGCATGGCATCCATGCTCTTGTCCGGGGGTATTCCCAGTCCGGCTCTGCGCTCATCCCACCATGCAGAAAACATAGCCGGTTCGTTGCCAAACTCCAGCTCAAACTTGCGCACCGTATCCATAAAGGCCAGCCAATAGACGGGTGCAGTGTTTTCGTATCCAGCCAGTTTAACTAATCCTGCAAACCACTCCGATAAAGTACTGACCGGCTGCTTCAGGTAATTAAGCCAGGCTTCGGGGATTTCCTGCAAAGGTTCAGGGGTGTTGAAAATGCTGTCGCCTTCGCTGCTCCGCCCGTCCAGGCATTCCCTGAGCCATATCGTCAAAGCCTGCAATGACCGGTCTGAGGGGTTTTGCCTGTATTTCCACAAGCTGATCAGCCACTGAACCAATTCGCTGTTTTCCAGCAAAAACCCCTTATCCGATACAGCCCTGTATTTTTGTCCGCCGGCTACATCTTCGTCCCATCGGGCAAACCACTCCATCAGCCATCTCACCTCCTTGTTATCCCGCACAAGCAGGGCAATGTCAGCACAGCTGAATCCCTGCTTAAAAAGTCGGTCGAGCTGCGCTTTTAGCCAGGCCTGCATCACCGAATCGGTGTCTTTGCGGTCATCAGGCAATTGGGCACTGAGCCGGGTGATCAACACGGATCCATGCTTGTCCCCGTCTGCCCTTGAAGTTTGGCTTACATTGCTGTAAATGTCGCCAAAGGCTTTAACGTATTCGTGATCCCCATAAGCTTTCATAAATTCGCTGAAGACTTTCAGTTTGACCGCATCGTAGAAATTGTTGTTGAAATCAACGATTTGCTCGGCACTCCGCCAATTGTCGGCCAGGGATTCACTGTTGGGATAAAAATGAGCAAAATCCCGTTGTACGGTATGATGCATCAGTCGCCAGTCGCTGTTTCGCCAACGGTAAATACTCTGCTTGATGTCACCCACCACCATGGAATAGCGGCCTTCGGCCAGGCTGTTTTCCATCAGAGGCTTCATGCCCAGCCACTGCAGGCGGGATGTATCCTGAAATTCATCCACCAGAAGATGGTGGTATTTTTCACCGCTTTTCTCATACAGCAAATTCACATTGGCATCATTCAATGCAGTGGCCACCAGTTCATTGGCCGATGAGATCAGCATGATATCGTTGTCTGTGCAGTACTCCTCAATATGGCTTTGAAGAAACCTGAGTGCAACATAGGTGCGGATGTTCTCCCTTACGGCGCGATAGGCTATCCATTGGGGAAGCTCATCCATTATTATCCCTTGCAGTTCATCATACAATGGGATCAGCTCATTCTCCAGTTGGATCAGCATTGTGTCATTCACCTTTTGATTATTCCTTTTTGAAGGGAACAACTTGTTCACATCCTTGTCAAACTGCATCACGCGTTTACTGGCTTTAATGGCCAGCAAGTCTTTCTCCTCATTGATCCACAGTCCTACAACTCCTTTGTCTGAATAGCTGAATTCACTGAGATCCAAATCCAGTTTCTGTAGCAGATTTTTCACTGCCTGCCTGTTCCCGTTCAGTTTCCCGTCAATGCTGTCCAGTTCTGCACTGATCTCCCGGAGGGTTTGACTCACCTGTTCCGGGTTTGCTTCTGATCCGTCATTGGCTGCACGGTATTGTTCTGAAAACAATTCAATGCCCAGGTCTGCGAGCTGTCCCCGGATATTCCAGTTCTTGTCCCGCTCCAGGTTTTCGCTTACCCAGTCAACAATCCATTGGTACTCTGTTGATTCGGTCATGAGTTGTTCGAGCATCCGGTCGATGGCATGCAAAAGAACAGTGTACTGATTGAGCTCAACGGTATAGGGATGATGTCGTCCCAATTCGCGCTGAAACTGCCGGATCACCTTTTGAAAAAAACTGTCGATGGTACTGACACTGAACCCGTGATAATGCCTGATCAGATACCTAAGGCACTGTTTTGCACGCCGGGCAAGAGTTGGGTATCCATGTTGGTTCAGTATATCCGCCAGAACATCTTGTTGTGGATCGGATCCGATCTTTTCGTTTTGATCAGCAATGGAGCGAAGCAGAGCCAGTATCCTGGACTTCATTTCGGCAGTAGCCTTATTGGTGAAGGTCATTGCCAGCACGGAAGCCGCTGAGGCGGGGTCTTCATCTTGCAGGCACAAGTTCACAAATTCCCGGGTCAGCCGGTAAGTTTTTCCGGAACCCGCAGAAGCAGAAAGGATGGTAAGGGGCATGTAACCAGTTTGAGGGCTGAAGTTAACCAGAATTGACGTATCTACATCAGCAAACCGTTGTGATCGGACACCTTGCCACCGGCTTCTGCCCTGGCAATGGCGTATTCAATCTGAATCGGTTCCAGGCCGTACTTTCGGGACAGCTTGTGAACGGTTTCGATTTTATTGACCGGACCATTGTCTTTGATGTAGTGAGTGATCATGGCCTCCGTTTCGGGAGTAAGGTGTTCAAATTTAACCCGATCTTTGGGATAAGTTTTTTGGTGAAGCCCGATAAACTGCCCCGGAAAAAATCTGAACCGATCCTCGGGATCGTTCCTGAGTACTTCCATCATGGCTTCCAGGGCAATGGTAGAATTCAGGTTGATATAGCGCACAATATCAAAAGCATGTCTGGGCATCGGCGAATATTCCAGTAAACTTTCCACCCCTGCCAGTACCTCTCCTGACTTGATTCTGACGGCAAATTCATCCCACTTTTTGAGGCCGTAAACACCGGGGCCACCGGTTCTGACGAAAATATCGCGCTCTCTGGCCAGGGTTGCTCTAACAC
>JBJHCA010000023.1:7701-39373 GCA_050485785.1 Saprospiraceae bacterium
CTCTAACACTGCTCGATTTGACTTTAATATCGGGAAACTGCCTGCATATTGCTTCATATACTTCCTCTACTTCCATGGGAGCGTTATGCTCATTCAATACCGCTTCTATGTATTGAACAAGGTTTCGCCGGGAATTATCTTCCAGCTCAATCCATTGTCCTTCCCCTAAACTAACTTTCAAATAGTTATCAAGAACTTCCGCCAACAGCCTTAGAAGATGAGCCTGCTGTTTCACACTGCGATCCGGCCACCAGCTAAACAGGCTGCTCAGGTCATACTGCCGGGTCTCTTTGCGCCGGGTTCGCTTCAGTTTTTTGATGAGACCGCACATTTCCTCCAAGTCCACGGCATCAGCCGTTTCATGGTCAAGCAACCAGTAAACATCGCTCAATTCAACCAGTGGATCAGGAAAAATTACTGCTGCCCTTTCAGATAATCCCCATGCAATCAGCGCCTGAAACTGGAATGATTGTTGAGATTCAGCGGGCAGTCCGGCAGCCTCAAACATCTTCCTGTCGATCTTTTTAAAGTGCTCATGCCCAAGAAACAAGGCAGGAAACCATTGCGGGGCATTACTGATAAAATGGGCAACAGGCTCCAGAGATGTCTTGATCCGTTCGGGGAGTTCATTGACGATCTGACTTGTTCTTAGTACGGAGAGCTGCAATTGTGCAGCGAGGTTTTTAAAGGTGAGTTTTTCTCTTTTTCGATCCCATGATATTAGATGCTCAAGTGCACGTAATCGACTGGGCCCAAGTTCAGAAGATTGTTTTAGCACCGGCATAGCTATATTGAAAAGATTAATTCTCCCCTGAACATCGCTCAAATATTGCCCAGGCTGAACAATGTCCCAATTCACTTCAAAAAACCTGTGCAGCAATATGTGTACTGCATGTTGTCTGTTACTGACAACCAATTGTGCATAGTTTGTAGCCTCAGTAGCAAAATCGCGCATTTCGGTACGCGTTTGCCTGCCCACACCGGTAAGGGAATCTGCTCTGAAAAGTATGGTTTCCCATGCTTGCCTGTTTATCCACGACTGTCCAAATACTTCGTTCAATATCCGGCTGGTTCTGGCACTATACGAATCTGACAAAAAGTGGGCATACCAGTCAAACAAATGCCTGGCCTCAGTACTGTCAAGCTGGTCAATAGCTTCAATGATAGCTGCCTTGCGGCTTAAAACAGACATTTCCCGGCCGGCAACATCTGAGGGCAATCGTTTGTCCTCTGCATGGCCACGCTCAGAGGACAATTTTTCCATGAAGGCCACCAATTCCTGTTGTGTTCTCAGACCGCATCCTTTTAAATCGAGCAATGTGCCATGCTCAGCAAAATAATCGATCAAGTCCCCGAGTGTATTGAATCCGTTGATACGGCAAACATTGTAAGCTTTGTAACTGATCTGAAGGGTAGAATAAAGCAGTTCAATGCTTACCGAGTCATTTTGCACACTCTCAGGCTGCCACAAACTACTTCTATATTGCCTTTTAGTCATTGATATTAAACCAGTTAACGAAATACTTCACTAAAATTAGCAAAAGTTTCGCATTATATGGCAATAATGGTATGGTTTTTTCCAAAAACAGCTAAAATGGCTTGCCAACAGCCTGCTTTGTTAGCCGGTGTAACAAAGCAGGAAATGTGCTCAGCATTACTGATAAAAACCTGTTTTGCGAGGATGTACGGTTGAGTATGAGACTCTGTAAAAAGATCCCCTTCTTGATCCTGCGCTTCAGGTAGTTTAAACCGTATTGTCTGTACTCCTTTTGCAATTGCTCGTGAGTCCATCCCTCTCCCATGGCGCGAATCAGCATTGTGCCTAAAATCTCTGCTGAACGAAAGGCCAGGCTCATGCCGTTTCCGGTTAGTGGTGGAATAAAACCCGCAGAATCTCCGGCAAGTACCCATGGACCATGATCTGTACTATGGTAACCAAACTGAAAATTGGCTGCCGTTACCGGGCCATTCACCTTATTCATCTGCTGCATTACACGCTTCAGTTCAGGGTTCCCGGCCAGTACATGCCGTTCAAATGCACCGATATCGTTGTGCCATTTTTTGAGGCCGGCTGCATCAGCCATATAACAGAAGCAAAACAAATCGTCTTCAATGGCGGACATACCGCAGTAGCCTCCGTCAAACAGGGCAATCCTGATCAGGTCCCGCGGAAAATCCATACGCACATGGTACTTCACGCCAAAGTACCGTTTTGCGTTTCCGGCCGGCCTGCGTGTACCGAGCAGCCCTGCTACAGCCCTGCCTGCTGAAGCTACAGCATACCTGCACCGGAACTCGCCTGCACCGGTATTGATGCGAAAAATTTCCTCCACGGGATCTCCTCCGGCTATGCCATACACCTGAGTTCGGGTCAACACCCGGGCACCATTGTTTACCGCCAGTTTGTACAGGGCATTGTCAAGCTCAAACCGGCTAAGTCCAAAGCCTCCCGGATCCAGTCTACATCGGTGAATGTTGCCGTTCGGGAAAACCGCCTCAAAAAGAGTTATCCATGAAGAAGAAAACACCTCCGGGTCAAAACCAATACGATGCAGGAAAGGCAGCGATTCAGCTGCTATGTACTCCCCGCAAACCCTGTGCCGCGGATAATCTTCCTTCTCCGCTACCACAACGTTCACTCCCTGCATGGCCAGCACTGAAGCCAGGGCCAGGCCGGAAAGCCCACCACCGGCAATGAACACATCGCAATCCCGTGTCTGATTCTCAGTCATGACAATGGCCGGTTACAGGGTACGGTAAGCAGGAAGCGGTAAGCCCATGTAGGGCGAATGGTGTAGTTTTTTATACCGGCCCGGCTGAGTGCATTGTGAAGCTCGGGCAAGGTAAACCCTCGTTGTACCGACAGCGGGGCATCGTGCCGGGTGAACTCCGACTGAGAGAACAATCGCGTGAGCCACTTGATGGAATAATATGCCAGGGGATGCCGGTGCAGATCGCTCACCACAAATCCGAGGCGGCAATGATGATGGCAGAATCTGAAAAACTCCACCAGTTCATCCTCATCCAGATGATGGCAAAACAATCCTGCAGTAATGATATCGGGTTCGGGGACAGAATCGGTCAGCCGGCTGTAATCGGCATGGATCCATTGTACTTGCTGAGCAGATTGCGGAAACTTGCAAGCTGCAAAATCCAGGGCAAAAGCTTCGCGATCCAGCCCCACCAGGTCCACCTTGCCCGGCAGACGGTGCCGATGCCGGTGGACGTAATCAAGAAAGTCACCCGCACCGCTGCCAATATCTGCGATCACTGCAGTAGCGTGATTCCGGTTCAGCAATTTTCTGACCGCTTTGAACATAGGCACATAACCTCCGGTAAACCGGTTGATGAACGTGAGCTCATTCAGGTTAACATGCAGCGCAGCCGGATCGGACTGCGGCAGATCCATCAGTTCCTTTCGATATGAACGATGCTTCAGGTTCATTTTCGGCGCAATTTGATCAGCCCTGTTTCCATAGTGAGCCCCGGTCCAAATGCAGCACAAAGCACCAGCGCTTCCCGCATTCGACTTTGTTCAAAATCGCGCATAATGTCCTTCAGTACAAACATCACCGAGGGAGAGGACATATTACCGTAGTGTTTCAGTACGGCTACAGAATGCCGCATAGCATCTTCCGGCAACCTGAGCAAAGAAGCCAGAGCGTCAAGAATATTTTTTCCCCCCGGATGTATGGCGTAATAATCGATCCTGCTCAGGCTGATTGCATCCTTGTCCGCAGTATTTACGGCATTTGAGGTGTAGATTTTGGATAACATTTTGTTGATCGCTTCCCCTGCTTTAGCCCTGATCACTGAAGAGACCTCCTGTGAGAGCGTCATTGAAAAACCGTGGTTATCAATAGCCCAGGCCATCAGGTCGCTTTGCCCGGTAACCGCAGTACTACCACCCAGCCAAACAGCCTCAACCGCTGCTGAAGTATTGGACTGCATTATCCATGCCGCAGCACCATCACCAAACAAAGCCGTGCTCAACAGATCATCAATGCGGCCGGTTTGCTGCATGTGGAGTGTGCATATCTCGGCAGCTATTACCAGAACCCGGGCATGAGGATTATCCCGGCCAATAAGATGTCCCAGCTTTATGGCGTGCATGGCCGCATAGCAGCCCATAAAATTGATGGCAAAGCGGGTTATGTCATCCTTCAGGCCAAGCTTCTGAGCCCAAATTATTTCCAGCCCGGGTGCAAAGATTCCCGTGCAGCTCACCGCAATAATGTGGGTGATATCTTCCGGCTGTAAGCCGGCTTGTTCAAGGCATAGCTTCCCTGCAGCAAAACCCAGGTCTGTGGCTTCCCGCTTAATTGATTCAAGGCGTCTTGCCGTGTCGGGTGAAGGTCCGGTATAAAACGGATTCCGTGTTCTGTTGCTGAAATCACCGGTTACAGAATACTTGGAATCAATAGCAGACTTCTGTACCAGGTATCTGAATTTCCGGTAATCGTCATGGTTTTCCATGAATTGCTCTGCCCATGCTATCAGTTCCTCTGAAGTGGTTTTATAGCGGGGAACCAGGCTTTGAATATGGGCAATTGACGTCATAGAACATTGTTCAGTTAAGTGATCAGCAGCCAGATAAAAAACAAGTTCATGCTTGCTGCACCCAGTATGCTCATTCTCATTGCCTTTGCGTATGTGGCATTACTTTCATCGCGAAGAATTTCGGCAAACCAAGTTGAGAAAAACACGATAACCGGCAACTGCAAAAGCACAAAAACCATGATATCCGTTACATGGGCATAACTGTGTAAATAGCCAAACAGGATCAGCACAAAAAAGATGAGCACAATACCTGAAAAGTACATGGTTCCTCTAATACCCAGTTTCATACTGATAGTTTGCACACCATCTTCGGCATCCTGCCGGTGCTGATAGATCTGAGTAAGGGGGTAAGAAGACGCTATGAGCAGGGAAGAGATCAAAGCACCGGTCCATTGCAGGCCCGAGAATTCAAGAAAATGTCCTATCCCTGCAGGAGACGACATGAGTATTACAAACCAGTATACCGCCGCACCCTGAAAGACAATCACAGTAAAGAATCCGATCAACGGATACTTTTTGAGCCTGATCTTTCGCCAACTGTATGCTCTGGAAGCCAGTACATAGGCCAGTAATACTGGTCCCGCCGCTGAACTCCACCAGAAAGCCAGCATACATGCTGCCACATCCAAACAAAAAGATATATACAATAACCATCCTGTTGCCGGAGGAGGAACTT
The DNA here is from genome assembly GCA_050485785.1 of Saprospiraceae bacterium. Classification (GTDB taxonomy): domain Bacteria; phylum Bacteroidota; class Bacteroidia; order Chitinophagales; family Saprospiraceae; genus JBJHCA01. The sequence continues at coordinate 12,938 of JBJHCA010000023.1, forward strand.
TAAGCCCGCCAATACTTTCGGTATCCTGATCCATATAGCTGTTGTAGGCATTACTTGCCGGATAGACCATGAGGTGTAACAGTACAAAAGCCAGCGCTACTCCGGTATAGCTTTCAGCCGAAACCCCATGCAGCGCAAACAGAAATACCGGCAAAAGAAAAAACGAAAATCCAAAGCGCAAGTGCTTCAATGCGAACACGGTTTGTTGGTGGAATGTATACTGACCTGTATTGAGCTGCATTACAAAGGTATATGTCGCGCAATTTACATGTTTGTCCGGGATATCGGAAACCATGCCAACAATCTCAGAGCCGCAGATTGAACAAAAAAGGTGAAGATCGCTGTGCAGTGTTTCGGGAAGCCTGCTTATGCAAGGAAGCCAGTTTTTTTTAAGTCCAGCTAACCGGCTATATTTGAAGTCCTTTTCGAAAAAAATTTCAAAAATCCGAAAACTACGTAGTATGCAATGGTTTTTATTTACTGCCCTGCTGATTTTCAGTGTATTCGCCAAAAGCACTCTTTACAGTCAGTCATTCGACGAAAAAGTAAGCACCCGCCATACGGTAAATGCATGGAATACCACCATTGAATATGAAGCCACGGCAGGCTACCTCACTCTGCGTGAAGAAAACGGGGAACCTAGAGCTAATGTATTCTACATTGCTTACACAGCGGTTAATAGTGATGCCGCCACGCGTCCGATAACCTTTACCTTCAATGGTGGCCCGGGCTCATCGAGTGTGTGGCTTCACATGGGAGGGCTGGGGCCCAAAAGGGTGGTTATGGACAGCATGGGCAGCCCGCTGAAACCACCTTATTCACTGACTGACAATGAGTATTCATGGCTTGAATTTACCGATCTGGTATTTATTGATCCGGTTGAGACAGGTTTCAGCAGGCCGGCAGAAGGTATAGATAAAAAGGATTTTAACGGATACACAGAAGACATTGAATCCGTAGGTGCATTCATCAATTTGTATACGGGCAAACACCATCGCTGGAGCTCACCAAAGTACCTGTGTGGCGAAAGCTATGGAACTACCAGGGCTGCCGGACTTTCGCATCACTTGCAAAGCCGTTATGGCATGTATCTCAACGGTTTGGTGATGGTTTCGTCGATCATGAATTTTCAGACTGCCCGTTTTGACCGGGGCAATGACCTGCCCTATATTTTGTTTTTACCCACATATGCAACTTCGGCCTGGTATCACAACGCCATAGAACGGCAACATGAAACGCTAGAGGATTTTCTGTCTGAAGTGGAAGCATTTGCACTGGGCGATTATACACTAGCACTGATGCAGGGAGATATGCTGACCACGGAACAACAGCAGGATATTGCCCGGCGCTTATCGGCCTATACCGGGCTGTCCGAGGAATATCTGGTGCAAAGTCATTTGCGGATACATATTGGAAGGTTTGTGAAAGAGGTGCTCAGGGACAGGGGAAAGACTATTGGTCGCCTGGACTCCCGATTTATTGGATACGACTACGATCATGCGGGGGAGCGGTATGACTTTGACCCGAGTCTGGACTATGCCATCATGGGCCCTTACAGTACAACGGTAAACCACTATCTGAGGACAGAACTGGGCTGGGATACCCATTTACCGTATGAGATACTTACCGGCAGAGTACATCCCTGGAATTACAGCAATGTTCAGAACACATATCTCAACGTAGCGGAGGAGTTACGAAAAGCCATGCACCGGAATCACCATCTCAGGGTGCTGATATGTAACGGTTATTATGATCTGGCCACGCCTTATTTTGCCACAGAATACACCGTGAATACCATGTTTGTGGATCCGTCACTCAAAGGAAACATTGAACAGACCTTTTACGAAGCGGGGCACATGATGTACATTCACTTTCCCTCGCTGGTCAAGTTCAGTGAGGATGTACGGGCATGGTACAAGCGGGGCCAGGAATAAAAAAGAAACGTCTGACTGATCAGAGTTTCACCAATTCAGCATTGATGTTATAGGTGGATACCAGGTCGCTGGTAAACCGGAAATTCCCGCGAGGAATAATGAGAAATAATTTGCTGTTTCTCATCCCTGCCAGTGTTTCGAGCAATCTCCATTTACTGACGGTTTCCGTAACATCATCGCTTTTAACGGCTACTTCGAAGTAGCATTTTTTCCCGTGCTTATAGCCCGTAACATCTGGCATAAAGGACACTCCATCCTGTTTCCTCTCCAGGGTAACCGGGTCCTCGTAACCTTCGATTTGGGCTGCCCGGATATTCTCGTACCCGCGCTGGATGGCATATTCTACGGTTTTCTCAATGTAGGGCAAAATTTCTTCTGAAACCTGTGCTGACATATAAAATAGTGTTTATATTATTAAACCTTATTTACCCAACTAATGTTTAATGAGGTTTTGCTTTTTTGGCAAATAAATGGTCACTATCGTTCCCCGTGGATGGTTTTCGCTGATTTCGACTTTACCGCCATGCGAAGTGGCCACCTGATCTACGATATACAAACCAAGTCCCGTGCCTTTGTGACTTCGGACTTCTTCCGCACCTATGCGGTAAAACTTTTTCAGCACGTTTTTTCGTTCAGCAGCTATTATTCCCTGCCCTTCATCGGCTACGCTAATGGTGATGTATTTGTGTTGCCCAGCATTGATTTTCAGCACAATATCTTTACCGGGTTCACTGTACCTAACGGAATTTTCAAGCAGGTTTTCCAAAGCCATTTGCAATGCCATGGGATCAGCCTTCCAGGTGATATTATTGTCGGGAAAAACATGCCTGAAGCTGAATTCAGGATGCCGAATCCGGTATGATTCCAGTATGCCTTCTGCCCATTCCAGCAAATTGACGGCAGATTTCTTTAAACCGGGGGAAGTTTCCAACCGGGCAGCCATCAGGATGTTGCTGACCAGTTTCTCGAGGCGAACAGCTTCCTGGTAAGTGGCGGCACCCATGGATTTTACCTGTTCAAAGGGCCATTCTTTTTTCTGGAGGGTTTCGGCTGCCAGCTGAATAGCCGCCACCGGGGATTTCAGCTCATGGGTAACGGACAGCAGAAAGTTGCTCTGTTGCCGGGCCAAAACCAGTTCCCTGCGCATACTGCCGTACACAAACCAACCGCCGGCAATAAGTGTGGCCACAAACACCACCGACTCCCCATAGATCATGAACCGCTGCCGTTTTTGTTTGGCGTTGAGTTCGCTGAGTTGTACCGAAAAATACTCCTGCGGCCACGAAAAATCATCGGCATCCCTGATCAGCAAATTGAGTCGTTCCTGATACAGCTCTTCGCTTTTTCTGAATAACAGCCACCCCCACCACACCGAGGCCAGCAATACGTATATCAGTATAAATACGGGGATGATCTGTTTATTGAACAGCTTCATAATCCAGGCTTTTATGCGATTTATAAAAAGTGGTTTTCTTTCCGGTACGTACCGATGAAACAGCGTTGTTCTGATTATGATACATAACTTTTTGTTGTTTAACCGGGCCGGAGTGTTGGGTGATGAGCAGCATGGTGCAACATTTAGTTTTGGAAACAGTTACCTTTGGGCTTCCAACAATCGCACGATGAAAGTAACTGAATATTTTGAAAAGTCGAAAGGCAACACCTGCATATCCTTTGAAATACTCCCCCCGCTAAAAGGAGGCAGCATTCAAACCATATTTAACACGCTTGATCCCCTGATGGAGTTTAAGCCACCATTTGTAGACGTTACCTACCACAGGGAGGACTATGTTTACCAGCAAAGGCCCAGCGGTTTCTATGAGAAAATAGCCATCCGCAAGCGGCCGGGCACATTGAGTATTTGCTCAGCCATCATGCAACGGTACAAAGTAGATGCCGTACCTCATCTGATTTGCGGGGGGTTTACCCGGGAGGAAACCGAAAATGCCCTGATTGAGCTCAACTTTCTTGGCATTAACAATGTGCTGGCTATTCGCGGTGATGCGCGAAAATTTGAAGGCCGCTTTATTCCTACCGATGGCGGACACGAATACGCCATAGATCTTGTGAAGCAGATCGTAGATATGAATGATGGGAGGTATCTGCACAAAAACATCATTAACGGTGCCAATACTGACATGTGCATTGGCATAGCCGGATATCCGGAAAAGCACTTTGAAGCCCCCAACGCCGAAGAGGATTTGCGAAGACTAAAGGACAAGATTGATGCCGGAGCACATTACATAGTGACACAGATGTTTTTCGACAACCGGCATTTTTTCAGGTTTGTAGAACAATGCAGAGAACACGGTATCAACGTACCCATTGTTCCCGGTCTAAAGCCCATTACGCGGCTTAATCAGTTGAGTTCGCTACCCCGGCTATTCCACACAGAGCTGCCGGCAGAGCTGGTTAAAGCCATTACGGGGGCAAGCAATGAGGAAGCCCGTCGCCAGGCCGGCATTGAATGGTGTGTAGCCCAGTCGAAAGAACTGAAAGCTCACGGAGTGCCTTGTTTGCATTACTACACTATGGGTGACGGTAGTACCATTCATTCCATTGCTTCGGAAGTTGCTTAAGCATACTGTTTTCGAGAAAGGCTTTGAGGCTTTCCGTGGGTTAACATGTAACCAAAGTTACCGGCACCGGGAAGGGCAAGATGTATCTTTGCACTGATCGTAGCTATCAGACAAAAAAAGAAGACTGTAAGTGCTACATTTCCGCGAAGCGGAACCACAAAGAGATATTCTAAAAAATTAAAGTGATGTTCGGACTATTTAAAACAACGCCAAAAGCATACAAAGACGTGAACGCTGAACAATTTCAGCAACTGATCAAAGAGTACAAGGGCAAAGCCAAATTGCTGGATGTGCGAACTCCGGGTGAAATGACCGGTGGAAAAATACAAGGTGCGATTGCCGCTGACCGCATGAGCAACCAGTTTATGGATGCCGTGGGCGGTTTGCCCAGAGAAATTCCGGTTTTGGTGTATTGCAGAAGTGGAGCGCGCAGTGCGGCAGCATGTACAGAGCTAAGCAGAATGGGGTTTAGGGAAATCTACAATTTACAGGGCGGCATAATGAGCTGGCCTTACGGCGTGAAGCGATAAAAAATAAGTTTGTGTTTTAAGGGTTTATACAGAAAAGGGGCGGCCGTTGAATTACAGCTGCCCCTTTTCCTTTTTTTACTCAAAAAAATGGTGAGCATCAGTAGCGGAGAATCATTGCCATCCGCTGATATTTTTCGAGGCTTCCGTCATCTACAAACACTGCCTTGCCTTTCATTTGCATCACCAATTCTATCATTTCGTCCACGATGTCATCACTGACACCGGATTTGGATGCATCGTCGGATAACTCGATAGTATCGCCAACAATTATTGCCGGCTGAAAGAATCCCTTCTCCACTACTACTGTATCTACCCGCCCCTGGTTGGCCATGCGCCACATATCGGACATATCGGAACTCACTTTGTTGGCGCTTTGGGCTTTGGCCAGCTCACCGAGAATTTCATGGCGGCGTTTTTTCAGGATTTCACTCACTTCGGGCCAGCACCACTGGCTGAGTTCGGCACGAGTAGCTTCATCGGCATTGCGATTGATTCCACCCAGGATAATGTCTTTGTTATCCGCAACCTCTCTGATAAACTGATGATTGCGTTCTACGGTACAAACAAACACCTCGTGGGGTTCAGCTTTGTAAGCTTCCTGAAAGTTTTTATCCACGCGGTTAAAAAATTCACGCATCAGATCATCTTCTTTGCCACCCATGCTTTTCTGCAATTTATCGGTGGTGTAGAGTTGATTTTCCATGGGGAAACCAAAGTCTCTGATTTCGTTCACTTCCTTGTTGTATGCTTCAAACAGCCTGGCCTTTTGCTGGCTCAGCGTAAGGATGTAGTAATTCTCACTGCTGTGCAAAGCTCTTATTACGTGGCGGGTTGCAAAATTGTCGTCCACCAGCACATTTTCTTCCACGGGAAAAGGAACCCTTACTGTTTTAAACAGGTCTTCGTTGATATAGACGATGAGGCCTTCTTTGTTGATGTTGTGGTCAACAGTTTCTTCAGCTTTGGCAAGATTGCTTTCAATACCGTTGAGTTCTCTTTTGGAAAATTCCTTATGAAGTCTTTCTCTGGCTTGCTTCACCAGATTTCTAAGCCTGATGGGGTCTTGTTTGTTTTCCGGGGAAGTCCGGTGTGTAGGGAGCGTAATGGTGACACAGGGATATTTCCTGATGTTTTTTAACCGGGTTAGTACCTGATCCATAGATTGAGATTTATTGCTTAAAATTTTGAGTTTGCAAATGTACGATTATTTAGCCTGAATGCCTTATTGCCGGTGCATTTGCCTGGGTATCAGAGCGTAAATTACCGATAGACAAGGCCTCTATGGTTCATCAGTAAAATCGATGAAAAAATTTTCTATACAATAAACTACTTTGGTGCTGCAATCGTTTATTAGGTGCATTTAGTACTTGAAAAAGGGTAAATGCATGTTTTCATTTGGTTTTTTGGGGTTATTCAGGGTTCACTGTTTTCAGTGGACCTTGATTTTTTTTGGCCTGCCCCAAAAACACCTATGGAAACAAACGACCGTAGCGGCGCGGGAAGGGGATGGTTTCCCTGACATGATCAAGGCCGCAAATCCACCGCACCATTCTTTCCAGTCCCAGACCAAATCCTGCATGAGGTACTGAACCGTAACGTCGCAGGTCAGCAAACCATTCAAACTGATCCATGGGCAAATCGTGCTCTTTGATTTTGCGCACCAAAATATCCAGATCGTCTTCGCGCTGAGAGCCGCCTACTATTTCGCCGTATCCGTCAGGAGCCAGCAAGTCAACACCTTTTACAAAATCCGGATTGCCTTCCACTTCTTTCATGTAGAATGCCTTAATGGGAGCCGGCCAGTTATAGACCATCACCGGAGCATCAAAAACCTTGGTAAGCACTGTTTCGTCTGAGTTGCCAAAATCGTTCCCGTGCTCAAAATTCTTTGCACTTTCAATCCAGCCCGGAAGGTTGCGAACGCGTTCTTCGGCGTCATTGAGTAGTTTCCTTAAACTCAGTATTTTGGCTTCATTGAACTTGCGAACACCTTTTTTCACGCTGGGTTGCTTGATTTCCGCCTCCCTGGTACTGATCTCGTCTTTGATGGCTATAACATCCTGCCTGGCCTTGTCGAGTTCAGCTTCCTGCACGGCGATGGCATTCCGGCCATTTACATCAGTTTCACCCCTGAGTATAGCCACAGCTTCGGAGTAAGTAACTCTGGGGAAGGGATTCTGAACGGTTTGGAGCATTGCCGTGTCCCTGCCAATGATATCGAGCTCAGTGCGGCATTGATCCACTACCGATGAAACGACCTGACGAATAAACTCCTCGATCAGGTCCATATTCATATCGAGATCGTAAAAAGCCATTTCCGGCTCAATCATCCAGAACTCAGAAAGGTGACGCGGGGTATCTGATTTTTCAGCCCTGAAGGTGGGTCCAAAGGTGTACACCTTACCCATGGCCATGGCTGTAGCTTCTGCGTACAATTGACCGGACTGGGACAAGTATGCGGCCGAGCCGAAAAAGTCTGTTTCAAACAGGTCGGACGTACCTTCACAGGTACTGCCGGAGATCAATGGCGAGTCCATAATCACAAATCCCCGCTCCTGAAAAAAGCGATGGATTTCCATGATAATGGCATTGCGAACGCGCATAATGGCCCACTGTCGCGGTACCCTGAGCCAAAGATGGCGATTATCGGCCAGGTGCTTTACCCCGTGATCGGGTTTGTTGATCGGGAAATCGCGGGCTATCTGGAAAACTTTAAGCCGGGTCACAACTACCTCTACACCTCCCATCTGCCGTTCGTCGGCCACTACGCGGCCTTCGAGTTCCACGGAGGATTCCAGGGTGAGCGCATTAGCCAAAGCAAACTGATCATCGCCCAGTTCATCCTGAGAAAGCACACACTGAACAAACCCTGATCCATCGCGAAACACAACAAACACGTTGGTTTTGCTGAAACGTATATTACTCACCCAGCCGCGGAGAAGAACCTGTTGGTCTATATGCTGAGATAAATGGCCTACATCTGCTTTTTTCATGATTTTGTATAATTTTCAAACCAAGGTGCGAATTTAGACAATATTGGCGCATTGCCGTTTTAAAAAATACCTTAGCTTAGAGGCAGCCAACAAAACAAGTGAAGGCACTATGAATTGTATTGATTAACCTAAACCAAAATGTTATGAAAAAAACCTTTACTCTTTTAAAAGCAGGCATCTGCTGTATCATTTTCATGTATGGTGCAGTGCTCAATGCACAAATGGACACCTTGCTTTACGAAAACTTCAACGAGCCCTTTGACTATGCTCCGGATGATTCGGACGGAGTAGTGGCATTTGCCAGCGGGGATGATCAGATTTGGGTCAACTTTGATGAGGATGCATTGCCCACTGCAGGAGGTGTGCCGGGTTCATGGTTTTGGGATGCCGACGGATTTTTTGAAGAAGACTCTGCCCAGGGCGGGATGCTGGTAAGCCGCAGCTGGCTTGACGGTTTTTTACCCGGCAATCGCAACTGGCTGATCACTCCACCTATCCAGATTGTGGACGACCAGGCTGTGTTACACTGGAAATCTGCCTCTTTTCAGGGGCCCCGCTACATGGATGGTTATTCGATACTGATTTCCACCGGATCGAATGATCCACTTGCAGTTCCCAGCCCTTATCAGCATGTAGTGTTTCAGGCAGCTCACATGACGGGGATCACCGGTAACGCGGGCTCAACGGATATTTCCAATTTTACTTTTTCTCCGGGATATATCCATGCTGACGGTTATACGCTGACCGATTATTTTATCCATGCCGACAGCATTTCCGGATTTGACCAACATTACGGCTTGCTTGAACCCCATTCTGTAAGTCTGGCTCAGTTTGCCGGACAAACCATCTACATAGCATTTCTTCACGATGCTGATGACTGCAATTATCTGATGCTGGATGACATTCTGGTAACGGGTACTGCTCCGGTCAATACGAAAAACATACTTCAAGACATTGCCCTGGAGGTGTTCCCCAATCCTGTATCATCATATATTAACATCAGATACACATCACCCGGAGCTACCAGGGCTGAAGCCAGGATTTATACAGCCGACGGCAGGCTGGCAGATTACAGGAATACCATACCTTCTGCTGAAGGCATGCAACATTTCGAATGGCCGGTAGACGAACTACCTGCCGGACAGTATTCCGTTCAATTGTACTTTGATGGTAAAGCCAGCAAGGTGCTGAATTTTGTAAAGCGGTAATCCGCTGCTTAAAACTGAACCGGATCAATCTGCTGATCTGGCATTAACATCCAACGGGGAGCGCTATTAGTGCTCCCTGTTTATTTGTACCGGACCGTTTCCTACGCTGTCATACAGCACCCGGTTGTTTTTACAAAGCTGCAGCAGTTCTGCGTTGATAAATTCTTCTACCTCTTCCTTATCACTGCGGCGATAAAGCAGGTGTACATTAGGGCCGGCATCCATACTAAAAAAGACAGGCTTACCGGTAGCCGAGCGAAAATCTCGGACTTTACGGATCACCTCAATGCTTCCGGATTCAAGCAGGATATACGGCGGATTAGAGGCCATCATGAGTGCATGAAGGGTGAGCGCTTCAGACTCGGTAATGCGGATAATTTGTTCCCAGTCGGCTGTTTTAGCAGCATCCAGTAACTGAATACAACGGTTGGCGGCCTGATCAAACCGCCGGGATGCGTAATGATGGCCTTCCATCAGCGCGTGGCCGGCGCTGCTGCTTACCGATTTCTCCCGGTCTGAAATGATAAGGATGGCATTTAGCAGCGTTTTCACCTCATCGTGCAACTCAGCCCCGACCGGTACGGCAAACAAGTCAGAGCTTCCGCTGAGGCCTTCATGTCGCCCCCACCATGCAGCCACCGGATACACCGAACGGCATGCACTTCCCGACCCCAGACGTGCCACATAGGAAGCCTTGAGCAGCATTTCGTCATTTTCCGTTGAAAAGCCGAACAGATGTTGTTCGATACTGCAAAGACATAAAGACAATGCACTCATAGCGGAAGCTGAGGAGGCAATACCTGCAGAATGCGGAAAAGAGTTGCCGGTAGCAATGGTCCATTTGAGCTGAGGGATAAAAGGGAATATCGGCGTTATCGCCTCAAAGAATTTCAGCAGCCTTTGGCGAAATTTTTCATTGGGCACTCCGTCGAGCACAAAGTCAAGCTCAATGCCTTTGTCAGGCCCTTTGTTGGGCACATAGCTGAGTGAAGTTTGTGTAAAGGCCTCATTCAATGTAATACTGAGCGAGGGGTTGCGGGGCAGCTGATGCCCGTGTTTGCCCCAATACTTGACCAAAGCCAGATTAGACGGGCTCTTCCAGATCACTTCTCCCGGCTCAGTGCGGGATGAATCGATAATTAGTCGGGGGTTATCGTATAAATGCATAAACGGTAAAATCAGCAGGCTGCAAAGTAACAAAGAAAATGCACAAAGGATGAGTGGGATTATAACTTCATTTAAGGATCCCATCGGGTCAATACACGACATGCGGCTTTAATACCATCAGTCAAACCGGGTAATATGCAGACAAAGATTCAGGATGGCATTTTGTTTTATAATGAAAAGCGCATACAAGGTCGGGTTTCCTGAATACACATCCTGAAACCAATGAAGGATACCATGAAACTCACGGTTGAGTTAGGTAGCGTAAAGGATTGCCAGGCAGACCTAACAAACAGGAGTTCAAAACATTACTGTCAGGTAAAACAGCCAAAGTCCCGCTTAGCGGGCCCCACAAAAAGTTATCCTAAAAACACCAACACCCATAGCTAATCAGGGAAAATAGCCGTGGACAGCTGGTTTGGTGTAGCCACTCCCCGAAACATGCTGGCGGTATTAAATGGCATGGAAACGTTGCCATCGCGATCTACGGAGATCAGCCCACCATTACCTCCGGCACTACGAGCCTGTTCCAGCGCATCTTCGGAAGCAGTTTGGAGTCCGGCCCCCAGATAAGCCATGCGGGCATGTACGTCGTAAGCCACTGCATAGCGGATGAAGTACTCACCATGCCCGGTGCATGACACGGCACAGGTAGCATTGTCGGCAAAAGTTCCGGCGGCAATTATCGGAGAGTCTCCGAGGCGACCGGTGAGTTTACCGCGCATTCCACCTGTTGAAGTGCCGGCTGCCAGGTTTCCGTGCTGATCGAGGGCTACGGCTCCAACCGTACCACCCTGAGGATTCTCTGCGGGTGGTTGATGAGCGGGTTCATCCCGTGAAAAATAGGAATTGGGAACCACCTCCAGACCGTGTTGTGCGGCCAGCTGATCTGCTCCCAGCCCGGCCAGCATTACATGCGGGGTGTGTTCCATAACCAGGCGGGCTGCACTGATGGGATTCTTAATGGTTTTAAGTCCCCCTGTGGCACCGGCATTTCGGTTTTGGCCATCCATTATGCTGGCATCCAGTTCAAACATGCCCAGTTCATTGGGCACGGCACCCCGGCCGGCATTAAACAGCAGATTGTTTTCCAGAACGATGATGGTTTGCTCTATGGCATCCAGAGCTGAACCACCCTTTTCCAGAATGCGGGAGCCGGTAAGCAAAGCTTCGCGCAGTGCTTCATGATAGGCCTCCTGCAGGTGTTCAGGCATGGTTTCAGGGTTTGAGTACCCTGCACCACCGTGGATAACTAAAACATAATCAGGTGTTTGAGCCAGCACAAAGGAGCCGGTCAACAGCATAAACAGGGATGTGCAAAAAAGGGTAACACGAGTCATTTCAACCAGGAGTTAGTGATTACCTCAAAGATAGACATTCTGTATCGTCATGGAAAGCACCTGCCTCATTGAATGTTGAAGCCTATTAAGGCTATGCAGCTTTCCCTATGCCCGACATTTACTGTCAAGTCCTGATCAGGGTCACATTCCCGGAGGTGTGTGCTTGTCTACAAAGTTATCTATCGGGTCAAGGGATTTGAGATAGGTATAAATAGCTGACAAGTCCTGTTCCGTCATACCGGCATAGGTGATCCATGGCATGGGAGTCTGGAAATCACCGGGAGCTACGGGTTTAGGAATAAAAGCCGTATCAGCATACATGTGGAACTGATTGATAAACATTTCACGAGTCCAGCCGGCTAGGCCTGTTTCATGGAAGGTCAGATTAGCTGAGCGGACAACAGTTCCATCAGGAAAGATAAATTCACGGCCACCGGCGAGAAATTCGCCTGTAAATGCGCCTTTTTCATATTTGGTGTGGCATTCACCGCAAGCTGAAGCATTGACCATGTATAAGCCGTAGGCTAGTTCATCTGATTTGGGTGGCAAGGGTTGGTGATCGGCTTTTTGCGGCAATGTGCGCATAATGAGGTTGACGGGGAAATCAGCTTTGGAGGGCGGATGATTTGCAACCACAGGATCGAGTGTACGGAGGAAAGCAATGACAGACTTAATATCCTCGGCATCCATTTTTCCAAAATTAGGGTAAGGCATAATGGGGAAAATTGGCTCACCATCGCGTTTTACACCGGAAGTAATCAATCGGAAGAGCTCACCGTCTGTCCAGTCACCGATGCCATGTGGAGTTATATTAGGAGAAATAAAAACACCGGGAAGGCCCAGTGAATGGTCAAAACGTTCACCCCCGGCATAAAGTGTTGATGCAATAGGCGGCCCTGCGAACAATGAGAAATCCCTTTTAGCATGGCATTCCATACATTGCATGACATGCTCTGCAAGATATCTGCCTCGTTCAATTCTTTCCGGGGTAATTTCTACCTGCATATCAGGAGCTGGGCCAACATTGGGCAATGCATAATTAACATAGGCCAGTAATGCTCCGATTACGACTACAACTATAAGCACCAGAATGAGTAGAACGCGCAGCACTTTTTTCATGATTTGGCTTTTTAATGAGGTTTACAATGACAGGTCCAAGGACTGATGCGGCCAGTAATTTCCAATGAAGTGATGCGATCTAATCATTGAAGTGCAGGCTCTTTTATCCGGTACAGGACCAGGATTCTTACTTATTGGGTTGGAAGTGAAGGCAATTTACGCCGAAAAGATTTAATGCAAAAAACTTTTCTTTTATTTAATTCGGGCCATCAAAAAGTTCTATGGAGGATATTGATTTATTGACCGGGAAAAAGCGGCAGAAGAACCTACTGTAGAAATTCCAGTTCAAGCCGCGTATCTACCGGGTCGGCGAACAGCGCCTTGCGTGTAACCAACACAGAAACATGCGGTGTACTGATATCAAAAGTGAGGTGCTGGGTAATGTCGAACAATAGCGTTTTTCGTTGATTCAACACTTCCACTTTGACCCATTGATCATTGACTCGTGAAAATTTCTGGTACTCTGTAAAGAGGTTGTTGTTTTTGGAACCGGCAATATAGTGCAGGGTGTCACCGGATGCCATGGCGAATGTGTTGTAGCGGTCTTGCAGGAGGGTTCTGCTGATATGGCTGTTGTAAAAAAAGTCCATATTATCAGACCAGGCAGCCGAATCGAGCAGCATCATCTCAGTTTTCCCGTCGTGTGTTATAGTTTTGCGCACTTTTGCACGACTGAGTAGTTCTCTTTGCTCATCAAGCAAGCTCACAAGATCCGGAAACTCTTCGTGATCAATTGTCTCACCATTTTTGAAAGTTTGGTGTTCATAACTTTGGCAGGAAGCCAGAGAAAGCAGTATGGCTGCAGCCAAAGCAAACAAAACGGGACGAGAAAATGCGTTCATGAACCTTAATGAGTTTCCATGAGAGAAACACCTGTCATCTCATTGGGTTTTGGCATACCCATGGCATGCAGGATGGTAGGAGCTATATCGGCCAGGATACCGCTATTGAGTGTTACAGCCGGGGACCCTGCAGGGGGCACCCAAACAACCGGTACCGGGCTGGTAGAATGAGCCGTGTTCGGGCTGCCGTCATCATTGATCATAACATCGGCATTACCGTGATCGGCGATAATGAGTATGCCGTAACTGAGTTTGCGGGCAGTTTTGTAAAGAGCGGCCAGGCAATGATCTACGGCTTCTGCAGCACGAACAGCCGCTTGAAAATTGCCCGTGTGTCCAACCATGTCTGCATTGGCATAGTTGATGCAAACAAAGTGAGGGCTGAATTCCAGCAAGTGAGCTTCAACAGCTTCAGTAAGCGGGAAAGCGCTCATTTCCGGTTGCAGATCATAGGTAGCCACTTTTGGGGAAGGGATCAAGATACGCGACTCCCCGGGAAAAGGCATTTCCCGTCCGCCATTAAAAAAGTAAGTGACATGGGGATACTTTTCCGTTTCTGCTGCCCGCAACTGAGTTTTCCCTGCAGCTGACAGAACCTCACCCAGTGTGTTGGTCAGCAAACCGGCTTCAAACATGGACTTAACATTGCTGAAAGTTGAATCGTAGGGCGTCATGGTCACCATGTACAAATTTAAAGGCTGCATGTCATAATTTGGGATAGCTCTTTGTGTGAGCACTTCCACCAGTTGGCGGGGGCGATCAGTACGAAAATTGAAGAAAAGCACACTATCCCCACTTTTTATGAGGCCGGCAGACTGATCAGCGAGCCGGGCGTTTTTAATGGGGGGTAGAAATTCATCGCTGATGCCTTCATCATACTGCTTCCGGATAGCTTCAGCAATATCGGAGGCAGGCCCGGCATCACCGTGAACGAACGCACGATAGGCTTTTTGGGTACGCTCCCATCGCTTATCCCTGTCCATGGCGTAATACCGCCCGGTAACAGTGGCCAGGCGGATATTAACTGACTTGCCGATGTGCTCCAAAAGAGTTTCTATAAAGCGCAGTCCGCTGTGAGGATCACAGTCTCTACCATCGGTAAATGCATGAATAAAAACCGGGATTTCCGGAAAAGCTGTAAAAACATTGCACAATTCAAGTAGGTGGTCGATGTGGGCATGTACTCCGCCATCCGACACCAGCCCCATGAGGTGCAGCGGTTTGCGGTTTTGCTTCAGGTGTTCTATCAGCTCATTGAGTACCCTGTTTTTCCGGAAGCTCCCGTCCTGAATGGCCAGATGGATTCTCGTCAGCTCCTGATACACTATCCTGCCTGCACCGATATTGAGGTGTCCTACCTCAGAATTGCCCATTTGCCCTTCGGGCAAACCCACGCTGAGCCCGTGTGTAATGAGGGTGGCAGACGGGTATTCACGCTGAATGCGATTGAAGGCAGGAGTGTGCGCAGCTTCAATAGCACTAATGGCGGGGTTGCTAAACAGACCCCAGCCATCGAGGACTACCAGCATGTTTTTTTTGGAGAAACTCAAAAGCAGGATGTTATTAAGCTGTAAAGGTACAAAGGACAAAATGCTTCAGGGCAGGATACCTGCCCCAAAAAAATGTTATCCCAAAAAATAAAAAACCCATTACCTTGCTCGTTCAATGGCGGACTAAAAACAGGAGAAGGATGTAAACCGGCGAATATTATTAACAAAACGGTGCGGTTAAGTTAATTTTTAAAAAGCCGGAACGAATTTAGCCATACCCTGTTTTATTAGCTGTAAATACCCGAAGAATGAAAATGCTTATTTTATTTGGAGCCCTGATTGCGGGTTTCGCCTTGAATACTCCTGATTTCAATGCTATAGGCAAGCTGATGCAGGCCGGCAATGCAGAAGCCCTGGGGCAACATCTGGATCAAAGAATTGAACTGGCTCTGCCCGGTTTTGACGACCTGGTGAACAGAGACCAGGCAATCAGGAATCTGAACAGGTTTTTCGGCCAGCATACCCCTTCGGGTTTTGAGATAGTGCATACGGGCACTGCCCAGTCAAACGGGGCTCATTACTGTATAGGCAATCTGCGGACTTCGACGGGTACCTACCGCGTGTATATTTACACCCGCCGAACCGGGCAATCCGACAAAATTCAGGAGTTGCGAATAGAAAAGGACTGATCCCTCAGCTTCCGATGTGGCAAATCCTCTGAGTAACTAAGCGCTGCGTTCTCTCTCGACGCTTGATTTATGCAAAGCCGAAAGCATTCGGTGAATGAGTTCGATATGATCCAAAATTTCACGGCATTCTTCTTCCGAGGCATAATTCAGTTCACATGCAATCATGGTCATATTGGCAGTTTCCATTAGCCGGGCATGGGCTTTGGCAAAATAACGCACGCGGTTCTGGATGTGAAATCGGACACTCCCCTTGGCGAGATTATTGCAAACTAAAACAGACGCACGCCGAATGGTTGATGCCAGGTCGGAGCCATCTGCCTCCGGGAAATTACCGGTAAAGTGGTGTAAAATTTTTACCAGCTCTTTGGCTTTGACCCAAACTTCCAGTTTTTCAAATGAAAAGGTCATGTTTGCAGCATTGAGTTATCCAAAAGGCATGGCCGGTTCAGGTTGATTCCGAAACTTCCATGCCGTGTTTTAGCTTTTCTGCATTATCTGCCACCTGCAGGGCTTCAATGATCTCATCCAATTCGCCCAGCATTACCCGGTCCAGCGAATACAGGGTGAGGTTGATACGGTGATCGGTTACGCGATTTTGCGGAAAATTGTAAGTTCTGATTTTTGCAGACCGGTCGCCTGTACCTACCAGAGCCTGGCGTTTTTGCCGCTCTTCGGACATGGCTTTTTCCTGTTGAGCTTCAAATATTTTGACATAGAGCCGGTTGAGCGCTATTTCATTATTTTTGATCTGGGAACGCCCGTCGGTACTTTCGGCTACAATGCCGGTAGGAATGTGAGTGTATCGCACACCAGATTCCGTTTTATTGACGTGCTGTCCGCCGGCTCCACTGGATCGGAAGGTATCTTTTCGCAGGTCGGCTTTATTGATATTGATATCCTCGGGTTCAAATTTAGGAAGAACAGCCACCGTAGCTGCAGAAGTATGGACTCTTCCCTGGGATTCCGTTTTAGGAACGCGCTGCACCCTGTGTGCGCCGCTTTCGTATTTTATCTTGCCATACACATCATCGCCTGACACTTCGAGAACGATTTTATTGTATCCGCCAACCGTACCTTCGTTGACGTACACCGTTTCGACTGCCCAGCCTTTGTTTTCAAAATAGCGGGTGTACATTTTATAGAGATCTCCGGCAAAGATGGAGGCTTCATCGCCGCCCGTGCCGGAACGTATTTCAAAAATCACATCTTTTTCATCTTCGGGGTCTTTGGGAATGAGCAGCACTTTTATTTTTTCCTCCAGTTCCTCCAGTTCGGGTTCGAGCAAATCCAGTTCTGCTTCGGCCATTTCGCGCATTTCGGGGTCGCTTTCTTTCAGCATGTCTTTGGCCGTGCTGATATTTCCGGTAAGGTTGGCATATTGGTGGTAAGCCTGAACCAGTTCTTCAAGGCCCTTGTATTCCTTACTGATTTTGCGGAACTTTTTCATATCGCCCACTACTTCAGGGTCTGAAAGTTGTTCTTCCAGATATCGGTAACGTTCGTAAATTGCCTCCAATTTGTCGATCATGGCAAGGGAGTAAAATATTTGAGATTAAAACAACATGCAAAGATACACAGTTTTAGAAGCAGCCATTAAGATATTTCAACTCAGCACCCGCCTGACATGATTTTAAGAGCCGAAAACCTCTACAAAAGGTACGGTAGCCGCACCGTAGTAAAAGATGTTTCCATTCACGTTTCCAGAGGGGAAATTGTGGGCTTGCTAGGCCCCAACGGCGCCGGAAAAACCACGTCATTTTACATGGTTGTGGGATTTATCAAACCCATGAACGGCAAGGTTTTTCTGGACGATCAGGACATAACCAGGCTGCCCATGTACAAGCGTGCCCGGCTAGGTGTAGGATACCTTCCTCAGGAACCTTCCATTTTCCGGAAGCTGAGTGTGGAAGACAACATCATGGCAGTGTTGGAAATGACTAACCTGAGCAAGCAGGAACGAAAGCGAAAGCTGGAAAGTCTGATCGGGGAATTTGGTCTGGAAAAGGTGAGAAAAAGCATGGGTGATACCCTTTCAGGCGGGGAAAGACGGCGGACTGAAATTGCGCGGTCACTGGCTACCGATCCGAAATTTATTCTTTTGGATGAGCCCTTTGCCGGTATTGACCCCATTGCCGTAGAGGATATACAGTTCATTGTGGCCAAGCTTAAAACCAAGAATATCGGCATACTAATTACGGATCACAATGTACAGGAGACCCTGTCTATCACCGACCGGGCTTACCTGATGTTTGAAGGCTCAATCCTCAAGTCGGGCACAGCCGAAGAACTGGCAGCCGACCCGCTGGTGCGCAAAGTGTACCTTGGGCAGCAATTTGAACTCAAGCGCAAAAACATTCCCATATAGCATGGACAAGCACATCCTTTACCGGGAAGCCATTCAACAAATTGACAGCCTGCTGGAGGGCGAAACCCTGGCGGTCACCAAAATGGCCAGTATCAACAGTGTACTGAAGCAACAAATCCCTTACATCTATTGGATTGGGTTTTACCTGGTACATCGCGATGCGCTCATAGTTGGGCCATACATGGGCACGCCCGGCTGCATACACATTGATTTTTCACGTGGGGTTTGCGGCAAGGCAGCCCGCACCCGCAAGCCACAGATTGTGCCCGATGTGCATGCACTGGAGCAGGGTACCGAGCACATTGCCTGTGATCCCGTTTCCCGGTCGGAGATTGTGGTGCCTGTGTTTAACGGTGAAAAGCAACTGATGGCTGTGTACGACCTGGACAGCGACCGCATTGGTGCTTTTGACGACACAGACTGCCATTACCTGGAACACATTCTGGAGCGTCATTTTGCCCAATCACCGGCAGAAACCGGATGGGATTATCATGCGCTTGCAAAAGCTGTTACAGAGTAGGAGTATTTTCATTATGGATATCTCTTTGTGGGCCCGCTCCGCGGGACTGTAGCCGGTTGCAGAATTTTCCCAAGCTTAACGGATCACGGTTATACCACCCTTATAGAGAGCAGTGGCTCCATTGATAAACCGCACCCTGACCCAGTAGACATACACACCCGGATTAACGGGCTGACCGTTGAAAGTACCATCCCATCCATAAGCCGGATCATTGGGCGGGAAGTTAGTGGCGTGGTACATCCAGCCACCCCAGCGATCGTAAATATTCACTTCCTCAATCAACTCCACGTCGCCGCCTGTATAAATTACCCACACGTTGTTAGCACCATCGGAGCCCGGGTGGAATACATTGGGAATAAAGATATCGCGTGGTTCCTGAACTTCGAGCAGGAAGGTGGCAGATACCTGACAAAAGCTGGAATCCCAAAGGGTTAACGTGTATAGTGTAGTAGTCAACGGACTGGCCCATGCATTCAGGCTGTCAACAATATTGAGTGAATTGGATGGCGTCCACAACCAGCTATGGATCGGATCCATATTGGTAGTTGCTGAAAGGAGCACGCTGTCGCCCAGGTCGATCATATCTTCACCCGTGATGTACAGCTGCGGCATTACAGGCGATTCTACAGTAACGTTGGCCATAGCTTCACAACCGTTGGCATCCTGAACGATAACCGTGTACTCACCCGGCATAAGGTTGGTAAATATAGTGTCGGGAGTGAATACGCCCATACCCCAGATCCTGAAAAGGTAAGGATCAGTTCCGCCGGTAACACCGGTAACGATTATATGTCCGTCAGGACGGTCAGGACAGGTTGCCGGTATACTTTCGAGTGTGAGTTCGAGCGGCTCTACATCTTCAACCAGGGCAACGGCTTCAGCAGTACAACCCAGAATATCGGTAACGGTAACCGTGTACTGACCAGGCAGAAGGCCGGTAATAATAGCACCGGACTGACCGGTATTCCACTGGTAAGTATAACCCGGTGTTCCGCCACTGGCTGCTGCCATGGCTGTACCATCAGCACCATGGTAACATGAAACCGGGGTTCCCGCTGCTTCTACTTCAGGAGCGCTGCCCGGGCCTGCCAGGAAGTGTTCAAATTCCACAGTACAGCCATTGGCATCGGTCACCAGAAGCGTAACCAGGCCTTCACTCAGATTAAATGCCGTACTGGAGAGGCCGTCATCGGTTGTTTCCGGTACGTTCCAATCGAATGAATATGGTGGTGTTCCCCCTTGCGGAGTTACTGAAATGGTGCCATCCACACCATCCACACATCGGATGTTACTCACTGAGATATTGGCCAGCGGAATAATGAGCTCATCCGGTGCAAAAACATAGGCTACATCCACTACAGTAAGTCCTTCGGCATCGGTTACAATAACTGTGTAAGAACCCTGATATCCCACGGGGATCACCACTACTTCGCCATCTTCACTGGCCTGGATATTGAACACCTCGCCCCCAATGATCACGGTAAACATATATGGCTTGGTACCGCCGAATGCCGCAGCCGTAATTACCCCGCCAATGGTATCATAGCAAGGCAGGGTATCGTGGGTCACTTGCAGAATGAGCGGTAAAATGGCTTCCAGTTCAACACACAGTACAGCATCACAGCCATTGGCATCGGTAACGGTAACGCAGTAAATGCCGGCTTCGAGGCCGGTAATGTGCGGTCCGGTAGCCCCATTATCCCAAACGTAGGAGTATGGTGCCATTCCTCCTGAAGCACTCACCATTATTTCACCGTCCGTGGTATTGAGCGTAGCCGGATGGATGATGAGCTCAACATTGACCACAACCTCACCTACTTCGTTGACGGTATAAGAAGCTGTGCCTGTACAACCGTAAACGTCTGTTACTGTAACGGTATAAGTACCCGGGGAGCTGACATAGATCAGGTGACCGGTTTCACCGGTATTCCATAAGTAGGCCATATAACCCAGATTAGCTACCAGTGCCACAGAATCATCGATACAAACCATTTGGTTGCCAATGATGAACGGGTTGGGCAGCGGAAGCACGGTAATATCGAGCGCAACAAGGCTGTCACAGCCGTTAACGGTTGTAAAGAGTTGCGACAATATCGTATCGGCGGTAATGACATTGCCCCATACCGTTTCGCCGTAGCAAATGTAAATGGATTCAGTAATGGTAACATCGCGGAAGACCTGTACAATATAGGTGTGCAGGCTGTCACAACCGTTGGCCGCTGTAAACAGATGGGTGAAAGTGGTATCTTCAACAAACACCATATCCAGCAGCGTACCCTGGTTACAGAACACATGCACACTTTGGGAAGCAGAAGGATACAAGGCCGTGATAAGAGTATGAACAATGCTGTCGCAACCGGCAGTTGTGTTGTACACTGTAGTGTACGAAGTATCTCCGGTGATGGTGATGCCAAAAATTTCGTCACCGATACAGGTTTCGAAGAATTGAGATACTTCGTACACATTCAGCACCTGAACATTGGTATGAACTACACTGTCGCAGCCGTTGGCCGCTGTGAGGGTATCGATGAGGGTAAACGGTACGGTTACCGGCAGGCCATTGAACAGACTTCCGTGACAGATGGCAGTGTCGACCAAGGTAACAGGAGAATGAGGCAATACAGTTACTGAAGTGCTTACTATGCTGTCGCAACCATTTACGGATACGAAAGTATCCAACAAAATGATATCCCAGAAAACAGGCACCCCGTTGACCATCTCCCCTTCGCAAACCGAAAGTTCAAGCTCAGTTACCGGGATATCCACAGCAATGATGGCAGTGGTGATGATACTGTCGCAGCCATACACGGAAATGAAGGAATCGGACCATGATGTATCCTGGGTAATGAGGATACCTTCCCACTCGTCACCTGCGCAAACCGTGTATTCGTTTTCGAAATGGTACTCAGGCGCAATAAAGATGTAGTAGATGACCAGACTGTCACAACCGTCGATGGTTGAAAGCAGGTAGATGGCTGTGTCTTGCTCAAAGTACGGAACACCGTTCACTTCCTGACCCGGGCACACCATGTAATACAGTTCCGTTGTTGGAGCAGCCAGTACATTTACCTGAACAATCACGAGGCTGTCGCAACCATGTTCCGTGGTCTGGAGCGTATCTGTATAGCTGAATGGCTCGAAAACGGGGACTCCGTTAATGGTATCACCGGGACATACAACTATTTCCAGGTATGTGAATTCTGGCTGAATAATGTGTATCAGCACAGAAACGATACTGTCAGAACAATTATCCGAGGCAGTGAGTGTATCGATCAGCAGGGTATCCGCAGTATACACTTCTCCATTATAGCTATCTCCGGCACAGATGAAATACTCAAAAATGGAGCCGACGGTCATTACCGGGGTGACGTGTACGGTTACGGTAAGAATAGTATCGCATTCACCGTTAAGCCCTTCAAAAGTATAGAGCCAGGTGGACAAGTGGTGGCTCATGTCCAGAATTACACCATCGTATTCATCGCCTTCGCAGAAGTAAAGCGTATCGAAAAGGTAGGTGTAGTCGAATACGAAAATGAAGACTGTAACCGTAGTATCCGGATCGAATTCACCAAGACCCGGCAATACATAGCTGAAGCTGGTATCGCTTTCATAAGCCACACCTTCGTAGGTATCTTCAGGACAAAGATTGACAATGATTACCGAATCAAGCGGGTAAACCACTTCAAGAATAAGCACGATTACGCTATCGCAACCATGTTCAGTGAGCAGGCTGTCGACATAAACCCCCGGCGAATCGAGATCCTGCCCGGCAAACGGATAAGTCTGACCGGCATGAATGATAGCCCAGATTGAATCGAGGTATGACTGGCTGAATACGACATGTTCGAAGAAGTAGGTATAGCAATTGAACTCATTGATCACAGAATCCACCAGGAACAATCCGGTATCCTGTGGCACGCATGTATATACCGTTTCATAAACGTAATTGGGGAAGAATACCTCGATATCAACATGCATAATGACATCAATACAACCCTGCGGCCCGTAGAATGTGTCGATAAATGAAGTGTCATTGAGCCAAACCACACCCAGTAATGTATCACCCAGGCAAAGTGTTTCAGCAATGAAAACCTCTGTGAAGTGAATGACCTCAATGACGTAAGTCACTGTTGAGTCGCAACCATGTACTGTCTGGTACAGATGGGATACCAGGGTATCATTATCAGGCACAAAGCCAAATATTTCCTCACCGGCACAGATCAGGGTATCTACCTGAGTCTCAACATGCGGATTCACCGTAATATGAGTGATCACCACAGAATCACAACCGAACGAGCTACTCAGTGTATCCACCAAAGTGGTATCGGAGGAGACGTTGAATCCGAATATCCAATCACCTTCACACACACTGAGTTCAAACTCCTGCTCGATGATGCTGTTAACCTGCACCTGATATTCAACCACAGAATCGCAGCCAAACTGATTGACCAATGTGTCGACCAATACGGTATCTGCGTTGAGCACAATGCCGTTGAACATCTGGCCTTCACATATTTCTACAGGCTGAATTACATAATGCTCAGGCAGTACGGTAATATGAATGGTGTGGATAAGAGAATCACATCCGTACTGATCAGTATAAGTATTGATCATTGAAGTATCGGAAGTAACTACCGAACCCTGGAATACGCTGCCTGTGCATAGTTCAATACTTTCTTCCGTGACCATCGGTGACGTGTAAACGTAAGTATTGACAATGACATGATCGCAGCTGTCAATACCGGGCACATGAAGCGTATCTGCACCGGCCAGAGACTCTTCACAAACCGTGAAGTAGTTAAAGGTGGTATCCACCAGTTCGGGCTCGAACGGCACTTGTGTGATGAGCACTGTACCGCAAGGACCACCACCCTGGTTGGCAGGGATAAAGGTAATGGTAGTATCCGCTTCACTTTCGATACAGGTTGGATTAACCACAATTACGGTATCCACAGGAGCCAGGAGTGTAGTGGTGGTAATTTGTACCACGGGGCATGCCCATCCCACATCAAAGTACTGTACCACTACCCCAACCAGGGCGGGGTTACAGGTAGTGTTGTTGATATAGAGTACCAGTGAAGTGTCTACGAATATGTTGTGCGTAGCAATTAGCAACGGACAGCCAATACTGCTGAAAGTAGTGTCGTAGATAATGGTATCGTTAAACCACAGTTCACCCAGGTAGCTCTGGCCTTCACAAATGGTGACGGTTGATGAGGTATACTGGACGTTCTGTACAGTTACCGTCCAGTGTGTGATGGAGTCACATCCGGTTTCGAGATTGACTGTATCCGAAATGGTTCCGTTTGCCGTCCAAATAATGCCGTAGAATTCATCACCTTCACAGATGGTGGTATCCAGGTTAACCACCACATTGGGGATGATTATAATGGCCCAGTGAATCTGTACTGAATCACACGGATAGTTAGCATAAGGATACTGCTCAATGAGTCCTGAATTATTGAACCACGGAATACCGAAGAATTCCTGGCCGGGGCACAGGTAAACAGTGTCCTGAGAAATCTGCATCTGAAGGATTTGAACATTGTACTGGATATACACACTATCGCAATTGGCCTGACTGTAAAGTGTATCCATCACTGAACCGGGTTGAGTCCAGGTTTGACCTAAAAACTGGGTTCCCGGGCAAAGCGTTACGGATTCCTGCTGGGTGGCTGGCGGTGTGTATTCGGCAATGATAATGGTTATGGAATCACAGCCATCCGCAGATGTTCCGGGAATAGTATCTGTAAACAAGTCTTGCGGCGAGCATACCTCTACCCATGAATAGCCCACGTTCACCAGTTCTTCGTCGAACGGCATCATCAGAATATGAACAATACCGCAGGGTGCCTCTACCGTTGGATCAAGGAAGGTAATAATAGTGTCGGCTTCTGCTTCTATACATGTCGGGTCGATGATCTGAATAGTGTCCGGCGGCACGTAGATATAGTTGTATATCTCTACCAGGGAGTCACATCCGGAGACAGCAGGTATAATGATGATATCAGTTTGTTGCGCCTGGGTCGAGTCACAAACATACTCCGAGAAATAAAGGGTGTCGGCCTGATCGGCAAGAATACTGACCAGGATATGGTACGAACCGCATAACAGCGTATCCGGGTTAAACAAGGTATCTATGCCAACTTCTGCTGGGAGACAAACCGTAATGGTATCGTAGTGTATAACCGGGAACTCAACCGTAATGGTAACGTCAAGCACTTCAACCAGGCAACCCTGGGCGTTGTAAACAGAGTCTACAAATGAGGTGTCGGCAAACCAAGGCTGACCCAGTAAAATGTCACCTTCACAAAGAGTTATGTCTAAAATATTAACCACATACTCAACTACGGTAACATTGTATACTGTAATAATAGAGTCACATCCAAGGGAGGCTGCCAGGGTATCCGAAACAGATCCGTTCTGCGTCCAGCCGGTGCCAAAGAACTCATCACCATAGCAAAGCGTGGTATCGATGACCACCAGTTCAGGCACAAGTACATCGATAATCCAAGTGATCAGCATGGAATCACAATCAATATTGGAGTACGGTATTGATTCAATTACCTGACCATCCGTCTGCCAGATGATACCCAAGAACTCTTCACCGGGACACAGCAGAATGTAATCTATTTCCTGATCGGGGCTGTAAATGAAGATGTTGTAAGTAGTTATCAGGCTATCACAACCATTTGCCCCCGTGTAGTGGATTACAACAGAAGTATCCTGTGACGGAGTAAATCCAAGCACCTCATCACCTTCACAGATTTCGATTACAGCCGAGTTGGTATCCGGAATGCTGACGGTCAGATTCAGTATTGAAATATACAGACATCCGTTGGCATCGGTGAGCGTATCCGTGTAAAGACCCTGCGTCAAAATGAGGTTTCCATTGAAGTTGAAGGTATCCCCTTCGCAAATATGGGCGTTAATCAGCTCCACATCAGGAGGCAGAATGGAAAGTACAAGTGTAATAATACTGTCGCAGCCTTCCGCAGTCTGTAGAGTATCCACATAAGTACCCTCTTCACTGATGTCAACACCATTGAAATGATAGGAAACGCCTTCACAAATTTCCACTTCAAGGAAGCCGGTTAGAGGCGGGGCAACAGTCAGGGTGAGATGGACAAGACTGTCACAACCGTCGGCTGTTATCAACTCCGCAGTATAAATACCGGGCTCAGAAAGTTCTTCACCCTGGAAATTATAGCTGCTGCCATAACAAATGTCCATTGAGTACTCACTCTCAAGTACGGGCAATATGGTTAAGTGCAGGGTTATAATGCTGTCACAGCCGGCAACAGTCTCCAACGTATCAGTATAAACACCGCCGGAATCCAATTCCTGTCCAAGGAATGTATAGGTCTGGCCCTGACAGATTTCAACAGCATAACTCAATGAATATACAGGATGCACAGTCAATACCAAGGTCAAAATACTGTCGCAACCATTGACTGTCTCCAATGTGTGGGTGTATGTGCCGGACTCGCTGTATTCAGTTCCGTTAAACTCGAACTGTTCGCCTTCGCATATCTCGGCTTCGATAGTATCGCTGTATACAGGATGTACTATTAAGATCAGTGTTTCAATGGAATCACATCCTGCTTGAGTAAAGTGGTTGATGCTGTATTCACCGGCTGCTGTCAAGTCGTTGCCGTAGAAG
>JBJHCA010000024.1:0-39279 GCA_050485785.1 Saprospiraceae bacterium
CTTTCAGAAACGCTTTTTCGCATCACTCAAACAAAATGAAGCATCCCAGGGTGAAGAAAGCTCCACTCCTCACAGCAATGAACATCCCACTCAGGACAATACCCTGAATGACGTCAACGCTGACACTGAAGACGGAACTTTGAGTGAAACTACCAATAATGTAAAGACCGGTAAGGAGAATCCTTTACAGTCCTGAATCTGATGTTAATGTTGGTGTATTACCTGCTAACAGGCTCCGGGATGACACCCAGTTTACTGACTAATTCCGCTACTTCGTCAAGGCGCTCTTTGTTGAGGCTGTAGTAAATAAATTTACCATCGCGATCGGCGTGAACCAATCCAGCTCTTCGAAGCATGCCGAGATGCTGGGATACTACGGATTGTTCCATCCTCAATTTGATGAAGATCTCCGTCACGGTGAGGCGATTGTGTTCATCCAGCAGGTGAAGCATGCTTTGACGTAATTTGTGGTTCAGCGCACGCAATACTGACACAGCATGTTTAAGTTCAGTAATGTTGATTGAAAGAACGTGAGGTTGGCTCATATAAGATAATTTACAGATGTGCAACAATAAATCCGTAACGACACAAGGTAGCAAAAGTTCGCTGAGTTGAGAACATTAAGGAAAATTAATATTAGCGTAACCTAGCTTTTAGGGGTTGTAATATGGGCAGGCTTAATATATAATGGCTCTGAACCATGCAGTATAATTTCACTTAGAACTATTTGCTTATTATGAATTGCCCTTACATAATGCAAAGCCCGTAATTCTACCTCAATAACAGGGGGAGAAACTTTTTCACATATTTTTTTTCCAACTTTATCAATTCCTGTGCCTGCAATCACCATACTATCTACCAATGACAACATATTGCAAAATTCTTTATTGTCACCAACTGTTACAAACAGGTTATTCTTATTGATAACTCCAGGCCATGAAAACAAACCGGCATAAGCATCCATACGGCGCGCATCAATTAACGCCAATACCGAGCCCTTGTGTTCTGTATGGGTAAACACGTAGCCGGCGATCGCTTGCAGGGTTGAAAACCCGAAAAGAGGAACCCCGCTTCCCATGCTTATTCCTTTGAGCGCAGCCAGGCCTATGCGCAACCCGGTGTAAGAACCCGGCCCCATACTGAAACACAATGCACCAAGATCAGCGAGTTTTAAATCTGCCTCGGCAAGTGCCATCTCAATGGCCGGTACCAGCTGAGCTGCATGGCTGTTGGGTTGGTGGTGATCGATTGCTGTCAACACTTCGCTATGCCGAGCGATACACACTGAGCAAACTACTGAGGAGGTTTCAACTACCAAATAAGGCTTGTCCACAAACAATTAATTTTACCCGGGCCGGAGGCCCGCCACAAAAAGATATCAAAAAGCAGAAGAAAAATTCTCTGATTCTGGACCCGACGGCAAAGTTAAACCTAAGCCTGCACAGCATGAACAATTGCCGTGAATTCTGCTTGTTTTACACACCCGTAATAGCCTATCCTCTGCCCAGCAATGACCGGTAGGTTTCCTGATCGCGTAAAACCTGCACGGCCTGCTTCACTTCTTCATCATTAGCCAAACCGTATTTGATGCGTCCTGTGCGAAGATAATAACGGCTTACCAGCTCGGACTCGATCAATCTGGTGATCTCGGGCCGGTAAGTCACAAAATCGTTGTCTTTGGCTTTACTCAATCGCTGCTTCAGGTTGTTTATTTCGTTTTCGAGCAAATTTTTATAGTTATCCTCCTCAATTTGATTTCTGAGCTTTTGCAGCATTTTCTCACTGGGTGTTTCGTAGGAAAAGTTCCGTGAAAGTGCGTACTGAATAAACTCATCATATACCTTATCATTGATGCTGAAGGTACGAGGGTCATCTATTTCACTGTGATTCAGATAATACTGCGTGCAAAAATCGAATATGATGTTTTCCGTCATTAAAGCTGTAATGATGGGGGCTGTTAGCATGGCAGGAATTTCAATGTCCGGTCGCACACCGCCGCCGTCATAAACTACTCTGCCATTAGCCGTTCTGAAGGCGGAGCGCAGTGAATCGGGTATATTCATGGCTGCTCCTTCGCTGTAGTCGATGGACTGAATGCAGCGGCCGCTGGGTATGTAATATTTGGCTGTGGTCAACTTTACGCGGCTATTGTAGCCCACATCGCGGGTATTTTGCACCAGCCCTTTGCCAAACGACTGCTGACCTACCAACACACCGCGGTCATAATCCTGCATTACACCGGACACAATTTCAGAGGCCGAAGCCGAACGGTGATCGATAAGCACCACCAAAGGAATGGCAGTATCTACGGGATTGTTCAGCGTGCGAAAGCTCCTGTCCCACTCCTGTACTTTGCCCCGAGTTGAGGATACCAGTTTGTTTTTGGAGATAAAAACATTGGATACGTTCACTGCCTCATTCAGCAAACCTCCACCGTTACCGCGCAAATCCAGAATGACCCCGCTTATCTCGTGTTCTCTCTGCAGACGGGTGAGGGCATCAGCTACATTGCGGCCGGCCCGCTGAGTAAAAGTACTCAGGTTGATATAGGCAATATTGTCCTCCACCAAACCTGAATAAGGCACATTGGGCACACTGATTTCGCGGCGTTCAACCTCATATTCGGTGTAGCCTGTGGTACCGGGACGTTCAACGCGAATTCTGACCACACCACCGGCCGCTCCCCTTAAAATGCTCTGTACCTCTTCTGTTGTGCGCCCTGCTGTCGAATTGCCTTCAATGTGGGTAATCACATCGCCGGCTTTCAATCCTGCCTGCAATGCGGGAGATTCTTCATAAGCCTCCATGATCACCACCTTGCCACGTACGCTGCGAATATCAGCACCAATTCCACCATATCGGCCGGTTGTCATAAAGCGGAAACTTTCAATATCCGTCTCCGAAATAAAATTGGTGTACGGGTCAAGCGACTCCAGCATAGCATCCACACCAACCCTCATCAAGCGCGACGGCTCCAGTTCGTCAACGTAGTAAGTATTGAGTTCTTTGTAAATATTATTGAAAATCTCCAGGTTCTTGGTGATCTCAAAATAGTTGGCGTAGGGTCTGTTGTCGAATGAAAGCCAGATACCTGCCAGAAACAGGATAAGAAAAAAGGCCAGTCTTGAAGATTTCGTGCTGAAGTTCCTGATCATGATATATATCTTTTTGTGATGCCTTGCCCGGTTAAAAGCATTTACCCCGGAGTAAACGTGCATTATCGGTACTTAGCACCCGCTTTGTGCTAATTTTCGACCTAATGCCCCAAAAAAACTTTGAAAGTCTGAAGATAGTTGTGAGAAATCTACCTGTTTGTCGCCTTTGTACACAATCATGATGTTTACCCCGGCACAGAAGGATCCAATGCCAGCCTTGTCCGTTAACCGGAATGCTTCGCGCATAACGCGTTTAATGCGGTTTCTGTCCACTGCACGGGCAAACTTTTTGCGGGGCACGCTAAAACCAGCCAATATGCTGAGCCCGGCTTGATTTTCAGAGGAAGTATTAATGGCATACTTGATACCTACCGAATTGCCGGCCCAATACTTACCCGATTCAAACAAAGCCTTGATGGCTGTTCTGCTTTTTAATTTTCCGGGTTTTGGCATAACCGGCATTGGGTTAAAAAACGAAGAAAGCCATTGACGTCAATACATCAATGGCCAACAACTGTATACAATGAAAATAGAAACTGACGGTATCAAAACCGTCATAACTATTTCAGCTTTTTCTCATCAGAAACGGTCAGTTTCCACCTGCCTTTAGCTCTTCTCCGGGCTAAAACTTTCCTGCCGTTTTTGGAAGCCATACGGGCTCTGAAGCCATGTTTGTTGGCTCTTTTTCTTCTGGATGGTTGAAAGGTGCGTTTCATGATTCTGTGTTATTATTTGGCACTGCACCGCAATGGTGTGTTACTTGTTTCTTTAAGCGGGGGCAAAGGTACTACACCCCGCATAAAATTTCAAACTTTAGTCAACTTTATTGATTCATCGACAGTAAAAAATCTTCGTTAGACCGGGTACCGCGAATATTCTTCAGCATAAAATCCATGGCTTCATCGGGTTTCATGTCGGCCAGGTACTTGCGCAGAATAAATGTGCGCTGAAGTGCTTCGGGTGAGAGGAGCAGTTCTTCGCGGCGGGTACTGGAACGGGTAACATCGATAGACGGATAAATACGCTTGTTGGCCAGTGTTCTGTCGAGCTGAAGTTCCATATTACCGGTACCTTTAAACTCTTCAAAGATCACTTCGTCCATTTTGGATCCCGTATCGGTCAGCGCGGTAGCCAGGATAGTGAGCGAGCCTCCGTCTTCAATATTGCGGGCTGCGCCAAAAAACTGCTTGGGTTTGTGCAATGCATTGGCTTCCACACCACCCGACAATACTTTTCCGCTGGCCGGAGCTACGGTATTGTACGCTCTGGCAAGGCGGGTGATCGAATCCAGAAGTATGACCACATCGTGTCCGCATTCCACCAGTCTTTTGGCTTTCTCCAATACGATGTTGGCCACGCGTACATGGCGGTCGGCCGGTTCGTCGAAAGTGGAAGAAACCACCTCTGCCCTTACGCTGCGTTTCATGTCCGTAACCTCTTCGGGCCGTTCATCAATCAGCAGGATGATCATATACACTTCAGGATGATTTCTTGCAATGGCATTGGCCACATCCTTGAGCAAAAATGTTTTACCGGTTTTGGGCTGTGATACGATCAATCCCCGCTGCCCTTTTCCGATAGGTGTAAACAGATCGATAAGGCGGGTCGACATTTCATCCGGTTTTGAATAAAGCGTCAGCTTTTCGGTTGGAAAAAGCGGAGTCAGATAATCAAAAGGTACCCGGTCTCTGATTCGAGCCGGTTCAACACCGTTGATCCTCGAAACCTTGAGCAGGGCAAAGTATTTTTCTCCTTCTTTAGGCGGCCTGATGGTACCTTCTACGGTATCTCCGGTCTTTAACCCAAACAGCTTGATCTGAGAAGGAGACACGTAAATATCATCCGGCGAGGTGAGGTAATTGTAATCTGCTGAACGCAAAAAGCCGTATCCGTCAGACATCATTTCGAGAATGCCCTCTCCTTCCACGGCACCATCCATATCGATATCAAAAAGCTTTTTCGGCTCTTCTTCCCTGGCAGGCTTTCGCTCATATTTTACCGCTGGTTCGGCAACATTTTGCTCATCCTGCTGAGGGCGTCTTCTGCGCATTCGGCCCTGATCTTCAACTTCTTGATTGCGTGAAGACCTAACAGCCTGAGTGTCTCTATCTTTATTTTCCCGAACAGGTGTATTTTCAGTTTGTTCCGGGTTGGTTTCGGTTCTTACCCGTTCTTCTCGGGGTTTTCCTGCCTGCTGGCGGCGTTCTTTTTCAATCTGTTCGAGCAATTCAAGCCGTGTTTTCTTTCGGGCAGCGCCCTCCGGCAGGTTTTCGTTTTCCTTTGCGGCAGCTTCGCTTTCCTCTTTTCTTCGCAGTCTCCACAGCTCGTTTTCACGCCTTATTTCTTCGGCGCTTCTGATTCTGAGTGAAGGATTTGACGGAGCATTTTTTGCCGTTGGCACTTCTTTTTGCTCAAGCATTTCCTGCTTTGCGGGCTCATTTTGTACACTTTTACTCTGCACAGTTGAGAGCTTGGTCTCTTCGGTGGAAGCTGGATTGGATTCTGCAGGCTTTCGGGGTCTTCTTCCTCTTTCGCGTTTTTCGCTGCCATTGCTTGATGATCCCCCGGGCTTTGCGGTATCGGCTTTTTTCTCCTGTCCTTGGTTGGCTGCAGATTGAGACACAGCAGCCTGGTCGAGAATTTTATAAATCAGATCCTGTTTATTGAGTTTGCGATGGCCTTTGATATTGAGTTTATCAGCAATTTCGCGAAGCTCAGGAACTAATTTTTCATTCAGTTCTACAATATTGTACATATACGTTAGATGGTTTTTTCAATGAAAAGTCAATATGTTCGGATATTCCTTACCATGTGGAAACTACGGCAGACATTGGGTTTTACAGTGCATCTGTCATGCAGGGCCACAACGTGCAAAATCTGGCACGACAAAGTGAAATTAAAACATTTAGAATATTACCCTGAGAACCTTTGATTCTACACTATTTCAGTTAATCCGGAGGAGGTGGCCAACCGGGCCATTATTGAAATGAACTGCAAATATACAGCTTTTATCACATTACCATGAAGTGTAACAAAAATTTAACGCTAAAACAGTACATTGGTTTGAAAAAGCCGGCTAAAAACAAATTCCCTGCCGATGATTGCCGCCACAAGTATTACTTTTGCGCCACTTTAATATAAGACAGGTAAACCATGATTGATATCAAAATATTGCGCGAACATCCCGAAGCGGTGGTCAGTGCCTTAAAAAAACGCGGACTGAATGCAGAGCAGGAAGTTGCTGCCGTATTGGAAGCTGATGCTGCACGCCGTGAAGCCCAGGCTCAGTATGACCAGATCACTTCTGAAATCAAGGTTGCCTCTGACCGCATTGGAGCTGCTTATAAAAGTGGCCAAAAGTCGGAGGCTGAAACCCTAAAAGCTGGTGTTCTTTCGCTAAAGGAAAAACAAACTACCCTGCACAACACCATGCAGGAAAACGCAGGCATTATACACGAACTTCTTTTTAACCTGCCCAATATCCCCGATGAAAAAGTACCGGCCGGCCAATCTGAACAGGACAATGAAGTTTTTAAAGCCTGGCCCGGCGAACTGCCTGAAGCCCGTGGAAAAGGACTCCCTCACTGGGAGCTGACCGCAGCATACGGGCTGGTGGATTTTGAAACTGGAACCAAGATCACGGGCAGCGGATTTCCCTTGTATAAAGGAAAAGGTGCTAAGCTTCAGCGCTCCCTGATATCATTCTTTCTGGATGCCGCTATTGATGCAGGATATACCGAAGTGATTCCACCTCATCTGGTGAATGAAGACTCGGCCATGGGAACTGGTCAGCTACCCGATAAAGAAGGACAGATGTACCATGTTACCGGTGATAATCTTTATCTGATCCCCACTGCGGAAGTACCGGTCACCAATATTTACAGGGATGTCATTTTGTCAGCAAGCGAATTGCCTGTAGCCCTTACCGCGTATACTCCATGTTTCAGACGGGAAGCGGGGTCATACGGGAAAGATGTAAGAGGGCTAAATCGCGTACATCAGTTTGACAAAGTGGAGATTGTTAGGATAGAGCATCCGGAAAGTTCTGAAGCTGCACTGGTAGCTATGATTACTCACGTTGAAAGTCTGCTGAATGCGCTGGAACTGCCCTACCGGATTTTAAGGCTTTGCGGTGGAGACCTTGGGTTTGCCTCCTCCATAACCTATGACTTTGAGGTATGGTCAGCAGCGCAAAAACGCTGGCTCGAAGTCAGTTCGGTGTCTAATTTTAAAACTTTCCAGAGTAACAGAATGTCACTCAGGCTGCGCGATAATGACCGAAAAACACAGCTGGCACACACTTTGAATGGTAGTGCATTGGCATTGGCCAGGATATTTGCATCCCTGCTTGAAAACCATCAGGATAATACGGGAATACAAATACCTGCTGCCCTTCAGCCATACACCGGCTTTAGCCGGATTGACTGATATTAAAAAACATAAAAGCTAAACAGACTTATGTCTTACGAATATTACATGTTCTTCCTCATTGGAGGCATAATGACCTTTGTGGGCATGATGGTAGGAAACCGATTGAAATCTAAATTTCAACGATACAGTTCCATTCCTTTAAGTTCGGGATTATCTGGAAAACAAGTGGCAGAGGCCATGTTGCGACATTTTAATGTATACGGTGTACAAATTGTACAAGGGCAGGGCTTTTTGAGTGACCACTACAACCCTGCTACCAAAACGGTAAGTCTGAGCCCCGAGGTGTATCAGGGAAGAAGTATTGCAGCGGCAGCAGTGGCAGCTCATGAAGTTGGGCATGCCGTTCAGCACGATCAGGCCTACAGTATGCTGCAGTTTCGCTCAGCAATTGTGCCTGTGGTGAGTTTTGCAGCACAGTACCAACAATGGGCCATCCTTGCGGCTTTCATGGTTTCCGCCTCATCTCCGGCAAGCAGTTGGATTTTACTGGCGGCCATAGGATTGTTTATGATCACTACCCTTTTTGCTTTTGTTACCCTGCCGGTGGAGTTTGATGCCAGCAATCGGGCATTGGTTTGGCTGGAACGAACGGGAATAGCACAGGGCAAAGAGTACGAAGGAGCCAGGGACGCACTTAAATGGGCAGCTATGACCTATGTGGTGGCAGCACTTTCATCACTTGTGTCACTTATTTATCTCATTTTGCGTTACATGAGCAGGAGAAACTAGTATCCATGCCGGCACAAGAAAACAAGCCCGACCATATCCTACCCGAAGAACAATATGGTCCGCTTTACCTCAGCATTCTGGAGAAAGTAAGCGAGCTTTTGCAGAATGATATTCAGGCTTTGACACAATGGATGTACCACCTGGATATCGATGAAAACATATTCAGACAATCCATGAAGCACTCAGACCTTCAGCAGCAGGCACATGAAATCACACTGGCCATGGCTGCTCGTATGGAGCGTATTCTTCAGACCAGAGAAGCATACAAAAAGCGGGGAGACTCAGTGGTGGACAATGACCCTGAATTAGCATGGTGAGAAATGCCATCTGAACAGATTAATTAGCTACCTTTACGTGCCTTAAGAAGCAACAAACAACATGGTAGAAGTTAAACTGTTTTCAGGCACTCACTCTGAATACCTGGCAGAAAAAATTGCCGACTATTATGGTCAGCCGCTGGGTGATTACAAGCTGCTCAAGTTCAGTGACGGCGAAATGCAGCCCATCATCAATGAATCGGTGCGGGGCAGTTACGTTTTTATTATTCAAAGTACCTGTTCACCATCGGACAACTTGTTTGAACTGCTATTGATGATTGATGCTGCACGCAGGGCGTCTGCCGGCTATATTACTGCCGTGATCCCATATTTCGGTTATGCCCGGCAGGACAGGAAAGACAAGCCCCGTGTAGCCATTGCCAGCAAAATGATAGCCAATCTCCTGGAGTCGGCCGGAGCCAACCGCATTATGACTATGGATTTACATGCCGATCAGATTCAGGGCTTTTTTGACATTCCGCTTGACCACCTGAAAAGTGAGGCTATTTTCATTCCCTATCTGGAGCAAAAAGATCTGTCCAAAACCATTTTCGCCTCCCCGGATGTAGGCGGTGTTAAAAGAGCAAGAACTTATGCCAAGCACTTCAAATGCGAAATGGTTATCTGCGACAAGCATCGCGAAAAAGCCAATGAAGTGGCCGAAATGACCGTAATCGGGAATGTTGAAGGGGGGGATATTGTTTTGGTGGACGACATCGTAGATACTGCCGGTACTTTGTGCAAGGCTGCCAATATTCTGATCGAAAAAGGGGCGCGAAGCGTGAAAGCCATTTGCACGCATCCGGTATTGTCAGGAAAGGCTTACGACAATATCATGAATTCTAAGCTCGATAAACTGATAGTACTGGACACTATTCCTCTGCAAAAAGAGTGTAAAAAGATCCAGGTATTATCCTCGGCTAAGCTTTTTTCAAGAGCTATCCGCAATACTCACGAGCACAAATCCATATCAGCTTTGTTTGTAGGCTCAAAGGTGTAATTTTTTTGCGTTTCAGTTTTTTATTTTCTCCAACTGTACGTATCTTTGCGTGCCGAAAATAAGGCATGGCCACATTGATAAATAATACGATACTATGAAAACAGTGGAAATAACCGGTGAAACGCGCACCGAAACAGGAAGAACCGATGCTAAGAAGCTTCGCAGAAATGAGTTGGTTCCCTGTGTAATATACGGCGGCAAGGACAATGTACATTTCAGTGCACACCGTCTCGACCTAAGGGATGTGGTGTTCACTCCCGAATTCAAAGTGGCTCATATTTCCATTAACGGATCTACCCGCAAATGCGTGTTAAAAGAAGTTCAGTTTGATCCCATTACCGATCAGCTGCGCCATGTTGACTTCATTGAACTGTCCGAGAACAAGCCGGTGATCACTGAGATTCCCATAAAGTTCAAGGGTATTTCACCCGGCGTTAAAAAAGGTGGTAAACTGGTTCAAAAGGTTCGTAAGGTGAAAGTAAAAACCACACCTGAAAACCTTGTTGACGAGCTCTTTGTCAATATTTCCGGTATTGATCTCGGTCAATCCGTGAGGGTTAAAGACGTAGAAGCCGGCGATCAAATTCAGATCATGAACAACATGTCAATTCCCGTAGCTACCATTGAGATTCCGCGTGCTCTTCGTAGTGCTGCAGCCAAGAAGGAAGCGGAAACCAAGAAAAAATAGTTTCAACGTTCAAAGGTTTAGGTTAAGAAAAGGCCGTTTCCACAGGAGACGGCTTTTTTTTTGCTTACCCTGGCCGGTAGAAGGATTAAAATTGGCAGAATATGCCATATTGGTTGTTCTGCCGACCCAGTGACGTACTGATCAAGGCTTTTGGGGAACCTGCTTCCGCAATATCAGTAGTTTTTCCAGCCTTTGGTCTGCAGGTTCTGACGTTTGGCAGCCACCTGCGACTCGAGTTCTTTTTTGTATTCCGATATGCGTTGTAGCAGTACGCTATCCTCCACAGCACATATCTGAGCAGCAAGAAT
This sequence comes from Saprospiraceae bacterium, assembly GCA_050485785.1. GTDB lineage: Bacteria > Bacteroidota > Bacteroidia > Chitinophagales > Saprospiraceae > JBJHCA01. The sequence goes on from JBJHCA010000024.1 coordinate 10,629, forward strand.
TCCTGCATTGGCCCCTCCGTTTAGCGCAACTGTGGCTACAGGCACTCCGGCCGGCATCTGAAGAATGGACAATATCGAATCCCATCCGTCTATGGAATTAGACGATTTGATGGGGACGCCAATCACCGGAAGCGGAGAAACGGAAGCCACCATGCCGGGCAGATGTGCCGCACCACCGGCTCCGGCTACAATCACCCTGATTCCGCGCTCATGTGCCTCCCCGGCAAAATTGAACATATATTCGGGCGTCCGGTGTGCCGAAACTATCTGAATCTCAAATTCAACGCCCAGCTTTTCGAGCATGGCCGCACATTGCTTCATCACGGGCAAGTCTGAATCAGAGCCCATGATAATGGCTACCTTAATTTGCTTATGCATCGTATGGTATTTTGACAGAATTTCACTTTGTTCATCACTACATCCCGGTTATTGTCCACAACGTTAATATGCCCCATTTTCCGAAACGGACGGGTTTCAGCTTTCCCATAAATGTGAATATAGGCACCAGGTACTTTTAAAACCTCTTCCAGTCCTTCGTAATAAGCCGGACCGGCATGTCCGGGCTCACCTACAATATTGATCATGGTAGTCAATCCGCGGGGTTCGGGTTTGATCAGTGGCCAGTTGAGTATTGCCCTGATATGCTGCTCATACTGGCTCACCGTAAACCCTTCCATAGTCAGGTGGCCGCTGTTGTGTGGCCTTGGTGCTACTTCATTGACCCATATCTTTTCGCTGCGGTCCACAAACATTTCCACGGCGAGTAATCCGCACATACCAAAGTCCTCAATCAACTGTGCTGCCAGTGAGGTGGCTTCACGCCTGATATGATCGGGAAGATCGTTGTGAAAATGAACCAGCTCCACCTGATTGGCTTCGGGATGAAAATCCATGGTCACAGGCGGAAAAACTTCAACCTGACCGGATGCATTTCGCGCTGCAATTACACTCATTTCATAGTGAATGTCGATCATGTCCTCTGCTACTGACCTGCATGCCAGAACTTTATCAATATCTTCTTCGCTTCTCAGCACCTGCACTCCCCTGCCATCGTAACCGTCTGTGGCAGCTTTCTGCACCAGCGGGGTTTTCTCCTTTCCGGAATTCAATGCATTAACTAACTCATGATAATGCTCATACACCCTGAACGGAGAGGTAGGGTAAAGCTTTTCGCTTAAAAACTGCTTTTGAAGAGCTTTGTCTTTAATAACAGCCAGTGTCTCAATGTTGGGATGAATGGTGATATCATTTTGTTGCAGGGCTTCCAGCCCTTTGAGGCTGACGTGCTCTATCTCAACAGTTACCACATCTGCAAGGCCCTGCAGGCGACGCACAGCTTGTTCATCGTTAAAATGGCCTTCGATATGCCGATGGGCATAATGCACCGCAGGCGCATGAGCCGAAGGCTCAACCACTATACAAGGCAGAGCAAAGCGCGATGCCGACTGGATCAGCATCTTTCCCAGTTGTCCTCCTCCAAGTATTCCTATTCTCTTCATTCTTATTCATTTGCGATTGGCCGGCTCAAATAAAATCCACATCCACATCGTAGGGATATTCGATCAACATGCGAATGGCCTTATCGATATCAAAATTATTAAAAACTACTCTATTCAGCATTTTCGTAATGGGAGCTTGAAGTCTGTATGTTTCGGAGATTTCCATGGCCATTTTGAGCGTTCGTACACCTTCCGCCAGTTCTTCCATGTTTTCCTGAATGTGACTGAAAGTTTCGCCGCGTGCTAGCCGGTAACCAAAAGTGTAGTTGCGGCTTTTATCACTGGCTGCTGTAGCCACCAGGTCCCCTATTCCGGCTGTCCCCAAAAACGGGCGGGCATCACCACCCAATGCTTTGCCCAGGTAGATCATTTCGATGAGGCCCCTGCTGATCAGCAATGCTCTTGTATTGTGACCCAGGCCTTTTCCGGCAATGATACCGGCACCTATGGCAATTAGGTTCTTCAGTGCTCCTGCCAGTTCGGCTCCCCGCATGGAATAAGACCCGTAAACCTGAAAACGGGAGCTGCGCAAAGCCTTTTTTCCCGTTTCAATCACTTCCGTAAAATGACTGGCAATGACCGTGGCCGCGGGTTGCCCTTCCAAAATTTCACTGCTCAGGTTGGGTCCTGAAAGGCAGCCAACGCGAAGGGTAACACTTTCCTGCAGCATAACATCACTCATGGTGTGAACATCCTCAGCCCTGAGCGAGCGATTTTGATCGTTGTCGAGCCTGAGAATGTCAAACCCTTTGGTGCCATGGATCAAAATGTGATCGGGTTTCAGATTTTTGCCCACCTGACGCATCATGGCACGAAAATGCTCCGACGGTACAATGGGAAAAATGAGTTTACAATGATCCGTGATCTCCCGGATGTCTGATGTGGCTTTTACATTGCTTTTCAACTGCACACCGAGATGGCGGTGGTCATTATTGATGGCATTCACCTGATCTTGCCGCCGGCTGAAGATGATCACATCCCCGTTTTCAGAGATGAGATCGGCAATTGCCGTTCCAAAGCTTCCTGCACCTATTACGCCGTATGGGCCCATGTACTGAGTTAACGTGAGCTGATCAGGCGGCTAAAATAGAACATATTTACCTGACTTGGCCTGTAAACGCACAAGTTGGTGTGGCAATATCAGTGCACAAGCTGATTAATCCCAAAAAACAGGATCAGAACTATCCAGAGAATATCGAGAAAGCGCCAGTATAGAACCAACATCCGCAGGTACATTCCCGTAAGCGGATTAGCCAGGAAAATCAATTCACTTACCGGATTTTGCACCTTTTTATGGGTATTGACGATAAATGCAGCCAAAAATGGGATTCCCCCCAAAACATGGATTAAGTGAAGTGCAGAAATGGCATACAGGTAACCCGTGCCCGGGCCATCAGGGCCGGTTAGCGACAAATTGAGTTGCACCATTTGTTGCCAGCCTATTATCTGGGCAATGGCAAAAACTATGGTCAACAGGAGTGAAGCAGACAGCAGGCGCAACAATTTATTGGCCCGGTCGTCATCCAAAGCTTTCACAGATTTTTTGAGTAACAGGGCAGAAACCACCAGAAAAACTGTATTGAAAAGGAAAATCCACGGCAGTTTCACCGGTGGCACGCCCTGTTCCACTCTGGTGTAGACATACGCTCCACATACGGCCAGAAATGCCATGGTTATGGCCGCCAGAATAAAATACAAAACCAGCTTATGCGGGTGGATGAAAAGCAGTTTTTCAGCTTCTTTAGCCGTGTGAGATTGAACAGACATAGCCCGAAGTGTAAATCTTACAACACCAACGGAACAACAGTGTTTTCAGGTTATCCAGAAAAATCAGGATAGAGCAGATACCGGCTGCGAATGCGTTTAAACGCCTCCAGGTCTGATTGCCATCCAGCTCTGATGGTGGCTTCATCATCCCCTCTGATGAGCTGCTTCATCAGTTCATCGGTGCCTGCAAGCCGGTTAAAAAAGGAAACATTAAAGAAGTTGTTCTGATCGGGGTAATCGCGGTACATGCGGATGAGGTATTGCAGATCAAGCTTACGCCTGCTGTGGAGCTCTTCAACCGAATAGTGTGTGAGGTCGAGGCCGAAGCATTCTTTGCCCTTGTGAGGAGGGTTGGTTGCACCTTCGCGGGAAACTGGGGTAAAGCTGAAAGGGTAATTGCGAAGAGCGGGAGCACCAATTACCTGAAACTGAGAACTTGTGCCCCGTCCCACACTGATGGGCGTAGCTTCAAAAAAGCAGATAAACGGATACAAAAGAATAGACCGGTAATTGGGCAGGTTAGGCGATGGCCGTACCGGAGGTGCGAAGGGAGTATCGTGGGTGTAGTGAAGGCAGGTTATCACTGTGAGATCGGCAACCAAACCATCGCCCAGCCAACCTTCACCATTCACCATCATGGCATATTCACCGATGGTCATGCCGTGAACTACAGGAACGGGATGCATGCCAACAAATGACCTGAACTGCGGTTTCAAAACGGGACCGTCAACATAGTGGCCATTGGGATTGGGGCGGTCGAGAACTATGACGGGTTTACCCGCCTCAGCGCCGGCCTGCATTACATAATGGAGAGTAGAAATGTAAGTATAAAACCGGGCTCCCACATCCTGAAGGTCAAACAGAACGACATCGATGGATGCCATATCGGCGGGATCGGGTTTGCGGGTATTGCCGTAGAGCGAGCGAACCGGTACGCCTGTTTTGCTGTCGATACCGCCGCTGATATGAGCACCGGCATCAGCAGTTCCGCGAATACCATGTTCTGGAGCAAACACCATGGCTACTCTGATGTTTTGCTCAAGCAGAAAGTCGAGTAGGTGAGTATCGCCAATGAGCGAGGTATGGTTCATCACAACGCCTACATTGAGATCCTGCAATAATGGCAGGTATTCTTCAGAGCGTTCAGCACCGGTAATGGGTGCATAATGTTCCGAAGTAAATTCAGGGAGAGTGTTGGTATCGGGAGAAAAGCCGGGAGAAGTTTCAGAGCAGCCGGAGGCTGCCCAAAAAGAGCTATAAAACCCAAAAAAGCCAATAGTGGCTAAAAAGAATTTTTGCATAAAACTGCTATTCTTAATTTTGCGAAAGATGAAAAAGCCATTGTTTGCCATAGTTGATATAGAAACCACCGGGTCGCAACCGCGGCAGGATCGCATTACAGAGATTGCCATTGCGTTGCACGATGGCCGGGAGGTTATTGAGACTTATGAAACGCTTATTAACCCTGAACGGCCGATACCGCGCAATATTACGAATATTACCGGAATAACTGATGAGATGGTGGCCGATGCGCCGCGCTTTCACGAAGTAGCCCGACGCATAGTGGAGATGACTGAAGGTGCTGTATTTGTAGCACATAATGTGCGTTTTGATTATCATTTTTTGCAGGCACAGTACGCCAATCTGGGGTATCCGTTTAAGCGTACCAAGCTTTGTACTATCAGGCTTGCCCGCAAGGCTTTTCCGGGCTTGAGGCGCTATGGCCTGGATTCCTTATCGCGGCATTTTAACATTCACAATCATGACCGGCACAGGGCAATGGGCGATGTGATGGCCACGATCGGAATTTTTGAGAGGGTGTTGCAAAGCACCGAGCCTGGCTTGTGGAAAGCCATGCTCAGAGAGGGCATTTCAGAGTCCATGCTCCCGGTTGCACTGTCACGGTCAAAAATTGAAGCATTACCCGATGCCTGCGGAGTGTACTATTTTCACAATAAGGAAGGAGAAGTACTTTACGTGGGGAAAAGCCTGAATATCCGCAAGCGGGTGGTACAACATTTTAACCACAAAAGCGAAAAAGCCTTAAAGATGCAGCATGCGGTGGACACAGTTTCTTATAAACTTACCGGCAGCGAACTGATTTCATTACTGCTTGAAACATCGGAGATCAAGAAACTGCAACCCATGTTCAACGTAATGCTGAAGTCAACGAAAAATCGCTGGTGTGTATACCGAAGGTATAATGAAGGTGGTTACCTGGAATTCAGTTACGGGCTTCAGGGTACTTTTGAGCAGGGTGAGGTGGTTGAAGTGTTTTCAAACGAAAAGACGGCTAAAGCTTACATTCTCCGGCTGGCGCGGCAACAAGGGACATGCAGCCGTTTACTGAACCTGGACCACCATGGCAAGGTGTGTTTTAATTTCCATGTCAAGCGTTGCCGTGGTGCCTGTAATGGAACACAGAGTCCTGAATCTTACAATCAACGTATGGCCGAGCTGCTTGAGCTGAACCTTAACGGTTTTGAAGGGCAGCACTACATAATTGACCGGGGAAGGAATGAGGAGGAAAAGTCGGTAATTCTGATAGAAAACGGAATGTACAAGGGTTTTGGCTTTTCCCATGAGGATGATCTGCCCACATTGCAGGATCAGTGGAGTCAACTCATAGAACCGGCAGTACATTATCCCGATCATCTCAGGATCATCCATGAGTACATGCTTTCGAACCAGCGGGTAAAGCATTTTATCCTTCCCGGGCTTGAGTTTTGAGCCGTGGTTTGCACATATTGGCCAAACCTTTATTCTAAACTAATGAACAGAAACAAAATTTTTACATGTCGATTTATGTATAGTAGGCGACAAAGTGTATTACTTTTTGCGGAAAAGCCTTACTTTCGCTAACCTTTTTTTGAGATGGACCCTTATATTTGCGATTGTAAACATACTGTTTCCAGGTTGTTAAGGCTTGTGATTCAGAACTTTTTTGACAGGACGTATTCAAAATCCAATATTATGAAGAACTTTTATACGCTCACACTGCCGATTTTGCTTATTGCTTTATTAGCATTGCCGAGTATAAAAGCATCAGGCCAGTTAGCTGTAGGTGCATCCTCAGCTGATCCTACCTCACCTTTTTCTGCCTTTAATCTGGTTCAAAACTGGTTATTAGGTGAAGGCGTAGAGCTGGTGAGTGTAACCTATACGGGAAATCCCCAGGCTCTGGGGTACTTTTCCGGTGCGGAAGCATCCATCGGATTTGCTGACGGTCTAATCATGTCCAGCGGTCAGGTTACCCAACAGGCCAATCCCGCCTCCTTTTTTGCCTCCACGTCTTTTGGCATCAATACCAACGACCCCGATCTGGCAGCCATTGCCACAGGAGCCATCCGTGACCTTAGCCGGCTGGAGTTCACTTTTATTCCCTACGGGGATACCCTGTTGTTCGATTGGGTATTAGGTAGTGAGGAATATCCCAGTTGGGTCGGTTCAGCGTATAACGATGTATTTGGATTTTTCCTTTCCGGCCCCGGTATCAGCGGGCCATTTTCCAACAGTGGTGTCAATCTGGCCACGTTACCTAACGGCAATCCGGCATCTATAAATACTATATTCACAGTTCCGAGTTACTTCATCAACAATATAGGCGGGCCGGCTCCTGCATTTAACGGGTATAGCGTTCCCTTTCAGGCCTTCTCTTTGGTTCAGGCATGTCAGCCTTACACGATTAAGCTGGCAGTTTCCGACGTAACTGACCACATTTTTGATACCGGTGTATTTTTGCGCCGGGGAAGTTTTGAGGTGACGGGAATTCTCACCAATATCGAAACACCTTACTTCGACAATGCCATTGCTGCCGGTTGCGATCCCGCCATTATCACTTTCTGCCTTGAAAATCCGCCGACTGAAGAGTATCTTCTCAGTATTGGTGTTGGAGGTACAGCTATTCCCGGTTTGCACTATTCGCCACTGCCTGCGGTAATCTGGATCAATGCCGGAGAGCTTTGTACCGGTATTACTATTGAAACTTTCCCGGAAGAGATCGACTCTGTATTGATCATTGAACTGTATGTGGATATTAATCCCTGTGTTACCGATACCTTTGAGATCAGGCTACTTCCCAATATGCTGGTGCCTCCGCCTCCTCTGCCGGACACCACTATTTGTCCGGGAGAGCCAGTTTCTCTGAATGCCACCGTACCTATTGATCTTCCTCCTCCACAGACATTCTACAAGTGGGACTCTGTTCCTATACCTTCACCCAACTCGGGTATGTCCAGCACACCGCCTGTAGTATCAACACTGGTGGTGGAAGATTTTGAGTTCAGCACTGTTGTGCCCAATCTGATCACTTCGGTATGCGTTAGGGTAATGGGCTTTGTACGCGACCTTAACCTGATATTGGTAGCTCCTAACGGGCAATTTATGCCCCTGTCAATCCTTAATGGCGGTGCTGCCAACGGACAACATTTCGGTTGCCACAGTACCCTGAACCCTACTTATCAAAACTGCAACGGCGAAAATTTAAATACCTGCTTTACACCCTTTGCGGCCAATTCCATTACACAAAGTAATATAACAGCAACAATACCGCCGACTAACACCTACTCACCATACGTTGCCATTGGAGGTGGTGGTGATGGTAACTGGAAGCCCATTGGGCAATGGTCTGCACTGTGGGGAGCACCCATAAACGGAACCTGGCAGCTTTACGTGGACGATGTGATTCCGCTAGGCCCCAGCATGAATCCACCGCTGAGTTTTGCCACTCTCATTGATTGGTCCATCAACTTTGCACCAACCTACGATGTCTGGTATTCATGGGCGCCCAGCAATTATAACATAACTTGTGTTGACTGCCCGGTAACTACCGTGACACCCTTCACAGAGACTGATTACATCGTCACCATTTCCGATGCCTATGGCTGCGTTTTTACTGATACAGCTACCATATCCATGCCCGACTCTTTACCGGCGCCTTTGGTTTCATGTACGGATATTACCGGTCATACCATTACGTTTAACTGGTCCAATGTACCCGGTGCAAGCTCGTACCTGGTAAGCTTAGATCAGCAAATCTGGTTTCCGCCTAACAATGGGCCCAATTCGCATATTGTAACCGGTCTTGGACTCAGTCAGGACGTTACCTTTTACGTTCAGGCCATTTCACTGGAATGCGGACTTGCCGGTCATACCGGCATGGAAACGTGCACCACACTTCCCTGCCCTGAAGTACCGGTACAGGCTATGGTGAACAATGATCCGCTATGTATCGGTTCAACGGACGGCAGTGTTACCATATCTCTGGTCAATCCTGATCCCATGGCAACCTATGCCTGGTTTAAAGACGGCGAGCTGGTTTCTACATCGCAGACTTTTACGGATGCATCGGTAGGAACATACGTAGGTGTGGTGTATGACTCCCTAAACTGCCCCGGTTATGATACTCTACATTTGACAGCTCCACAGCTATTATTGCTTGAAACCCTGGCAGAAGATGCACTTTGCTATGATCAGGCCAGTGGTATTGCATCAATCACATCTTTGACAGGTGGAACCGGACCGGGCACCTATACCTACGAATGGATCGATGCTTCGGGCACTGAAGTATCTATAACCGATTCTGCTTCCGGACTTACCATAGGAGATTATTTTCTGACGGTATATGACGGAAACGGCTGTGCAGTTAGCGACACGTTGAGTATCGGACAGCCGGACTCCATTGAAATCAGTTTTGTAGCTGAAGATGCCGACTGTTTTGGTGCTGCAACAGGTAGCATCGTAGCTACGGTAACCGGTGGAGTCGGAAGTTATGAATATGCGTGGAGTGACGGACAGATTGCGGCTACTGCAAGTGACCTGACAGCCGGCAACTATACATTGGTGGTAACCGATGCCAATGGCTGTATCATGGAAGACTCAGAACTCATTGAAGAGCCGGAAGAAATTATCCTCACGCTAACTGCTGATTCCGTGGATTGTGCAGGCAATGAAACCGGTTCAATGGCAGTAGCTATTACCGGAGGTGTTGCGCCATTTACATATCAATGGGATGATGCTTTGCTTAGCACAACAGATGCTGTTCAGAATGTGGCTGCGGGAACCTATGAAGTGATTGTCACGGACGCACAGGGATGTACATCAGTTGAAAGCATTGAAGTTGGAGAACCTGAAGAATTGGTTCTGGAGCTTCTCAATGCCGAAGACGTGATTTGTTTTGGTGATGCTGTAGGGCCTGTGGAACTTGCTGCCACTGGAGGAACTGGAACACTGACCTATGAATGGAGTAACGGGCTTATCGGAAACAGTATAGACAGTGTATATGCCGGCACTTACACCGTCAGTGTAACTGATGCCAATGGCTGTGTTGATACTGAAGAGTTCACAATCAGTGAGCCTTTAGAGCTTACAATAACAGTACTGTCTAATGAAGCCCTTTGTTTTGGCAGCCCCACGGGTGCAGCCTATGCAACCGTGACCGGTGGTGTGGGTGATTACTTCTTTACCTGGCTTGATGCCTCAGGTCAATCACTGGGTATTACCTCTGATACGGCTACAGGTCTAACCAGCGGAACATATCAAGTAGTGGCTTTTGATGCCAATGGCTGTGATGTAACTGATACAGTATTTGTTCCCACTGCAGAAGAGCTTGAGATTGTTATGGTTGACTCCACACCAACCTCATGTTATCAAGGCAATGACGGGACAGCCACCATAGCCATTACCGGGGGTACAGAGCCCTATAATTACATCTGGAACGATCCTCTTGCCCAAACTTCGGCAACAGCTACCGGCTTAGCTCCGGGAAGCTATATAGTAATAGTGACTGATGCCAACGATTGTGAAGTATCTTATGAAATTCAGGTGGAAGAACCTGTTGAAATGACCGCAACCCTGACTTCTGATCCCGCACTCTGCTATATGGAGGCATCGGGGACAGTAGAGGTTACTGCGCAAGGCGGTGTGGTTACCACAGGATATACCTATTTATGGTCAAACGGAGGCACCGCTGATCAGGTGGAGGATGTGCTTTCAGGATGGCATTTTGTTACGGTAACCGACAATAACGGCTGTGAATATGTGGACAGCGTATTTGTGGGACAGCCCGACACCGCAGTTTATCTGGCCGTGGATGGTTCAGACGTACTTTGCTTTGAAGGAACTTCCGGTGAAGCCACAGTAACTCCGGCCGGTGGAACCGGTCCATATACCTTTGACTGGGTTAATGCAGGAAATCAGACAACAGCTACGGCTACCGGTCTGGCTGCCGGTACTTATACCGTATTGGTTACAGACCAAAACGGATGTACCGAAGAAATATCCGTAAGTATTGACGAGCCTGAGATTCTCGAAGTGGCTATGAGTTCCATACCGCTCGGTTGTTCAGGTGAAACTACCGGCCAGGCTATTGCTGCTGTAAGCGGCGGAACAGGTGAATACACATTCCAGTGGGACGATCCTATGAACCAGACGTCATCTACGGCATCTGATCTGGCTGCAGGCAATTACACGGTGGTGGTTACAGATGAAAATGGTTGTGTCGCTACCAATAGTGTTGAAGTGATTGAACCCGATCCTCTGGAAATAAGCATAATACCTTCGGATGTACTGTGTTTTGGCGAAACCACCGGTACAGCCGCCGTAACTGCCAGCGGAGGCATGGGAATATATACTTATGCCTGGAGTGACGGACAATCCGGTGCACAAGTCAACTTGCCTGCCGGTACCTATACTGTTACGGTAACCGATGAAAACGATTGTTTTATAACAGAAACCGTAGTCATAGAGCAACCCGATGCCTTGCAATTATCAGCAACTTCTATGACGCCGGTAGACTGCCACGGAGCTTCGACTGGTACTGCACAGGTCAGTGCCAGCGGAGGTGCAGGAAGTTATTCGTTTGTATGGAATGATCCGCAGAATCAGACAGGAAACTCAGTGGGCAATCTTGCGGCAGGCATATATACTGTAGTGGTAACCGATGATAACGGATGTACACATTCCATTGCTGTTACCGTTACTGAACCGCCTATCCCGCTGTCTGTTGACACTGAACCTTTCGTTACTTCCTGTTACGGATCGGCTGACGGCTCCATTGACGCCGTGCCCACCGGTGGAACCATGCCATACACTTACACCTGGTCACACAATGCATCATTGGTTACACCAACGGTTCAGGGACTTGTAGCCGGCACTTATCAGGTAACCGTAACCGATGCCAACGGCTGCACAACAGTATCCCAAACAACAGTACAGGAGCCAGATGCATTAATGCTAAATGCAGTCAACACTGAAGCAGCAGCCTGTTTTGAGTCTTCTGACGGAATTGCCACGGTATCAGTTACCGGCGGAACTCCGGGCAGCTCACCAAACCCTGCCTACACATACAGCTGGAATACTTTCCCGATACAAACCGGAGCTCAGGCTACTGGCCTTAAAGGAGGTAACACTTACGTAGTAGTGGTAACCGATGCACAGGGGTGTACTGCTGCTACCAATGTTACCATTGAGCAACCTGAGCCGTTAATGATTCAAACTGATGCCATTCCCGCACTATGTTTCAATGAAGCTTCCGGTGTGGCCAGAGTGGCTTCAGTGATTGGCGGCACACCCAATTACAGCTATCAATGGAGTCAAAACGCAAACAATGCGACGACAGACAGTGTTCCCAACCTTTCAGCCGGAGTGTACACGGTAACGATAACTGATGCCAACGGATGTTCCAAAGTTGCCTCTGCCCGTGTGGAGCAACCACAAAACATCAGTGCCAATTTTGTTGTCAACAATGTTGACTGCCATGGAACGGAATCCGGTTCACTCTATGCCCAAGTAAGTGGAGGAACCCCCGGTTACAGTTTCCTTTGGAGCGACGGACAGCAGGATCAAGGAGCTTATGGGCTGGCTGCCGGTGAGTACTTTGTAACCGTTAGCGACCAGCATGGCTGTGAGCGCAGCTTTTCAAAAACAGTAACCGAGCCGGAACAAGGACTGGACGCAAGTCTTATAGTGACTGATGCTGTTTGCTATGAAGGTGATGAAGGCGAAATTCAAATCATTGCATCCGGTGGTACTCCAGGCTATACATACAGCCTGGATGGAGAGAACTTCTATGGATCAGCCCGGTTTATGGGCCTTACAGCCGGAGTTTACACAGTATTTATCCGCGATCAGGAAGGTTGTATTGAAACTGCCGTAGCAGAAGTTGATGAAGGTCTGCCCATTTGGATTGATCACGATGCGCCTTTCGTGATTCAACAGGGTGATCAGATTCCGCTTGTGGTTGCAGTAAATTTGCCGTCCTCTACCCCACTCAGTTACACATGGAGCAATCAGGGACCTCAGACATTGGATTGCTATGATTGTCCACGACCGGTGGCCAGCCCTGAAAATACCACCTGGTATTACCTGACTGTTGTGGACGAAAACGGATGCTATGCTGAGACAAAGCTTCAGGTTATTGTTGAGAAAAACAGGATAATCTATGTAGCAACCGGCTTTACCCCTAATCAGGACGGAGTGAATGATTACCTGTTTGTGCAGGGACCTGAAGACGCCATCGTGGAGGTATTCCAGGTATATGACCGTTGGGGTAATCAGATGTTCAGTACCGGAAATATACCTCCTAATAACCAGTTGCTGGGATGGAACGGAGTTTACAACGGTAAAGAAGTCAATTCCGGAGTTTACACATGGAGGGCAGTTGTGCGTTTTGCAGACGGTGTTCGTGTAGAAGAAGCCGGATATACCAACCTGATTCGTTAAAACACGCTAATTATCATAACAGAATTCCCAAAAAAACAACCGGCGCTGATGTTTTCAGCGCCGGTTTTTAAATCCCTTAATGAAAACTGAGATCTTCGGAAAAAATAATTTTAACTTGCCCGCTGAAGCATAAAATATATGTTGCGATATAAACTGATAGCCGCTTTTTTTACAGGAATAATCTGTTACAATCTTACTGCACAGGACCCGCATTTTTCGCAGTTCTATAATGCACCTACTTATTTTAGTCCGGCACTTACCGGGGTTTTTAACGGCTCTGTACGTGCCGGGGTTATTTACCGTGACCAGTGGAGTGCAGTGATGGGGAATGTGCCATACAGAACCATCGGTGCAGGAGCAGATTTCCGCATGTACGGCGTTGGTCAGGATATGGCAGGAATTGGTGTGAATATAATGCGCGATCAGGCAGGCAGTGCCGATTACAGCATTACACAGGCATCACTGAGTTTTGCATACATGAAGAAGCTGTCGCAAGGAAGGTACTCCCGCAATGAAAATTTTTTGGTAGCCGGTGCCCAGGGAGGATTTGCCCAACGAGGTGTACATTATTCAGCGTTCCGGTATTCAACTCAATTTGATGGAACAGATTACAATCCAACTTACCCGACAGGCGAAGATGAACTCATGCTGAGCAAACCGTACGCCGACATTGGTGCCGGTCTGATGTGGTATGCCCTGCTTAACCGCCGTTCAAGTATTTATTTTGGCGGTGTTATTCACCATGTTAACCAACCCAATATTTCCCTGCGCGAAAATGAAGTGGAAAGTCTAAAAATGAAATGGGCACTGCACGCAGGCGGGGAGTTTCCGGTATCCCGTGAAGTCAGCATACTCCCCGGTCTTATTTATATGGCTCAAGGTCCTCATATGCAGGTCAACGGCGGGCTTAACTTTCGCTATGGTCGCGATGACTGGCAGGATATCGCTCTTAGAATGGGAGTATGGAACCGGGTGGTCAGAAGAATTAACGGCATCAGCAATGAGTCGGTAATTGTGATGGCCGGCATTGAATATAACAATGTTCATCTTGGTCTGAGCTACGATGTCAATACATCGCAGTTTGCTGCTGCTACACAGTCACGAGGAGCATTTGAAATTTCACTGACTTATATCACCGGCCCCAGAATGGATCGCAGGATGAGTTGCCCGCGGTTTTGATTTAGTTTTTATATAACATTTTGTTGGGCATTCCACCGAAACATTGGCAGGGTTTGTGCAGTTTATCCCATGGTAACAATCCATACTTTTATGAAATTCCACGCTTTTGCCATGTTTTGCCTCCTGGTCATGTCATTCAACGCCATGAGCCAAGGTACGCCCACCGAAACATCTGACCCCAGAGCACGAACCATACTGGATCGGGTTCAGGATAACTACCGTTATCCCGCAGGACTCGCTGCAGATTTCACCATCATCATAGAATCCGGCGATTTACGGGAAGAGCAGCGCGGTAAAGTTTTCCAATCTGGTGACAAGTTTCATATTGATATGGACAATCAGTTGGTTATCAGCGATGGTCAAAGTATCTGGTTTTATCTCAAGAACCGCAATGAAGTTCAGATAACCAGTGCCGACGAAAGTGAAGATAACTGGATGCTGAATCCGGCCAATCTCCTGAAAATCTATCAGGACGACGATAAGTTCATTTACGGGATTGTGGGCGAAGCCAACATTTCCGGTCACAGAGCCACACTTATTGAATTTAAGCCAACCGACCGCAACGCCGAATATTCCAAAATCAGGGCAGCAGTAGCTCAGCAAGGTGATCGCCTGATTCATGTGATTGTGTTTGGCAAAGATGGCATCAGGTATACCATAGCGTTTGATCAGGTAGGCCCCTTACCTGCCGACAAAAAAGATGTTTTCACCTTTCGGGCGGCCAATTATCCCGGAGTGCACATCGAAGACCTGAGGTGGTAAAACAGCTCGTGAAGGCATTTTTAGCTGAAGGATAAAATTCCCGTAAAGAATAGCCTGCAATCCCTGTTAAGAAACATGGCAATGTTGGGGTAATTTGTACCTTTGCGTCGCAATTTCCGAACCCGGATAAAACTGAATTATTCCGGTGCTTTGGTAACAATCAAATATGGACAGGAATACAATTACGGGATTCATCCTGATAGCGTTGCTACTGATGCTGTGGAGCTATCTGAATTCCCCATCTGACGAAGAAATTCAAAGACAGCGAGCCTTGCAGGATTCAGTGAGGCTCGAAATGGAGCAAAGCCTTCCTTCTCCGGCTGCCACAGAAGTTGAGCCTGTTGTTTCAGACACCCTCACCACTGAGGAAACCGCTATTTCAGACTCATTGCGATTATTGCTGAGTCAGGCTGAGTTTGGACCATTTGCCCCTGCTGCAAGTGGTAAGGAAGAAGTTATCAGGCTTGAAAATGACCTGATAGCTGTGGATATCAATACCCGTGGTGGTCATGTGGTGCGTGTTATGCTAAAAAAATACGACCGGGTAATCATTGCTGAAGACCGTTCAGAATTAAAAGTGCCGGTGTACTTGTTAGATGCACCGGAAAATGATTTCAATTACTCCTTGCCGGTACCGGATGCCAGAGGCGGAGTGGTCAATACTCGGGATTTGTTCTTCAGTCCTTCCTTACAGGGTAACACATTACGCCTGAAAGCTGCCACCACTACAGGCGGTTATTTTGAAAAGGTTTATACCGTTAAGGATGGTGTTTACGACCTGGATTACTCACTCAATTTTGAAGGTCTTGATCGTGTAGTGGATATACAGCGAGGACAGGTGGAACTTCAGTGGACCAATTATCTGAACAAAATAGAACGCAACGACAGTTACGAGCGGAATTACGGATCAACTGTATACTTTAAGGAAGAAACAAGGAGCCCGAGTTATTGCAGTTGCGGGAGCAACTCAGAAGAAAACCTGAAACGTCCGGTTGAATGGGTGTCTCACTCCAACCAGTTCTTCAATACCACTCTTCTGCCTGAGCGTAGTTTTTCGTCTGCAGATGTATTCAACGATATCCTTACCGAGGACAGCGAATACCTCAAACGATTGCGGTCAAACATCGTATTGCCGGTTAATGCTCCGGGATCCGAAACCATAGCCATGAAATTTTACATGGGGCCCAATGACTTTGGCATACTGCGCAGCTATAATGCTGAGCTCGAGTATATTATACCATTTGGCTGGTCGATTTTCGGAACAGTAAACCGGTATGTGATCAGGCCATTATTCATCTTTCTGCAGTCATTTATACCCAGTGCCGGATTAGTCATCATCACCCTAACTTTACTGGTGCGCATAGTTTTATTTCCGCTCACCTTTAAAATGCTAAAGTCACAGGCAAAAATGGGAGCTTTAAAACCGGAGATGGAAGCTATCCGGGAAAAACATGCCAAGGACCAGCAAACCCAGCAAGTGGAGATCATGAAGCTGTACCGTGAAACCGGTGTTAATCCCCTGGGTGGATGCTTCCCTATGCTATTACAGTTACCCATCTGGATTGCTCTTTACAGGTTTTTCCCTGCATCTATTGAATTCAGGCAGGAAGGCTTTTTATGGGCCACCGACCTTTCGACCTACGATGCTTTCATGTATCTGCCATTTAACATCCCCTTTTATGGTTCACACGTAAGTTTGTTCACATTGCTATGGGCCATCAGTACCGTGATCTATTCTTACTATAATAGCCGCCACATGGACTTTTCGGCTAATCCGATGATGAAGTATATACAGTACTTTATGCCGATCATGTTCCTGTTTTTCTTCAACAGTTTTGCTGCAGGTCTTACGGCCTATTTGTTTTTCAGCAACTTCATCAACATTATACAAATGGCCACTGCCAAATACTGGCTAATAGATGAAGAAAAGATCAGGGCTCAATTACAGGAAAACAAGAAGAAGCCCAAAAAGAAAAGCAAGTTTCAGGAAAGGCTTGAATCTGCCATGAAAGAGCAACAGCGCATTCAGGCTCAAAAAGCCCAGGAGCGGAAAAAGAACAAATAATGCGGACCGGCAAAGTCATTTTGCTTTTTTTGCTTCCGATGTGCCTGGTGGTTGACACCGGATGTAAACCGGGTTCGAGGATTGCAACCCCAGCAGAACCACCCGTACGCCAAATTCCAGACTGGCCGCCAGTACTAGCAGACACGCTGGCAGCTCCCGAAAGAACCGAAATTGTCGAAATAGCGGATGATTCACATCTTCCCTATATCAGTATTACCAGATCAGGCTGTTATGGACACTGCCCGGCATATACCCTGGAAATATACTCAGACGGAACAGTTCAATATTACGGCAGAGCCCATGTATCAAAAATGGGGAGATTCGCGGGAAATATAGATCCTGCAACGGTAAACCGATTGTTACAATTTTCCCGGACCGGCGGTTTTTCAAAGCTACCTGCCTCCATTCCCGAAACCATGTCCAGGAGTGAGTACTTTAACGCCACTGTGATCAGTATGCGGACTTCTCCGGGCAATTTCCACACCGTTACCTACTGGTATGGAGAGCCTACTATATTACGCGAGCTGGAGGCAAAAATCATGCTTGAAGTAGCCGATATTGAGTGGGAAAATCAATGAATCCAAACTGATTCAACACCGAATAGCCGTCATTCATCAGGCCAACCCGCCATTCATCGGCATTTATTTGGCAAGTATCTCCAGGGGAGCACATTTTTGTGGTACAAACCAAAACAAAGAGCTATGAAAAAGAATCTCACCCTTACTGCTACTATTCTGATTATCTGCATGCAGGAAGTCCAGGCACAGAGGTATATAGGGGTTCAAGCTGTGGTTGGGCCGTTAATAAGACAGTTTCACATACACCGGCAAATGGTCGCTGAAACCACCGGTATAAGCACTTCCTGAAAAGGTTCTGTTGGGCATAAACCCGTGTTCATGATGATGATACATCAGCCAAAGGCCATTGTAAACATTGGCATATCTAAACCTCAGGCCTTCCGTACGATGGTAAAATGATCGTGAAAGGATGATTTGATCAAGCATGTTCAGTTGCCCTCTGAAATTGTATGACCACAGTCCTGCTTCATGTAATGGCCAAAACGGGTTGATCAACCTGCACATGCGTTTGCTTTCGGGATGGCAGGCATCAAGTACTTGTTGCACGCTGGCATCAAAAGGGTTATCATTGAAGTCACCCATAATGGCGATAAACGGAGATGGGTAAACAGTGTACAAACTGTCGGTCATTGCTTTCAACGAACGGGCTGCTGCTTTTCGATATGGCTCTGTATTTTGCTGCCCTCCAAATCTGCTGGGCCAGTGATTGATGAACAAATGCAGCGTGTCACCGGATGGCAGTGTACCCACAGCATATAGGATATCCCTGGATGCCATGTCCGGCCTGTCGGTATCTGAAAAGTCGGGATAGATAAACCGATACGCAATCAGGTTGAAGCGCGAAGGTTTATACATAAGCGCAACATTAATTCCTCTGCGATCAGGGGATTCACCGATGATGAACCGATAACCATGTGGTTCCATTCTTTCATATGAAGCCCAATCATTGAGTACCTGTTCGTTTTCAACTTCACATAAACCCAGAATATCAGGAAAACCCAGTTCCTGCACCACAAGGCTCAATGCTGAAATTTTTTGCAGATATCGCTCTGTTCCCCAGCGTTTTTCAGAGTCAGGGGTAAACTCCACATCGTTTTTTAACGGGTTATCCAGAGTATCAAACAAATTCTCGACATTGTAGAAAGCCAGTGTCAGTTCATTGTTGTACTGACGGGCTGCTAATTCCGGGGCTGAAAAAAGCCACGTAAACACGGCAGAAGCTAAAATCAGGTACTTTCGCATAACAAAAAGTCATATAAAAAAACTCCGTTAATCTTTCTTCAATACAAATCCTCTTCCCACAGAATACTTTCCACGTCCCGCCAATTGCCTATCCAATGAACACCAAAAGTCTGTAATTACAACTGCTCCGGGAGGTTTAAGTCCGGGCCGCATAATTATTCGACGCCTGGATGTGGATTCAACATTGGCTGCATTATCCTTGAGGAGACGCTGCACGAGGCCCGTCCAGTACATTTCAGGCAAAGCAGCCCAATGACCGGTAAGCGGCACTTCATCCAAAACGCGGAGCCCAGAGGCCTTGCTTTTGTTGGCAAATTCACCGGGATCAATAAGATAGGTGTGACCAAATGCATAAGCACCCTGCGCAATTCTACGGTCAGTAAAAAAACTTAACAGCCGATTGATCGGATCGTATGTCCACGGGAAAAAAAGTTGTGGGAAAGTAATAAGCGCGTACCCTCCCGGCTTAAGCACCCGCGCCACTTCAGCCAGCATTGTCCATGGCTCACCCACGTGTTCAATCACATCCACCGACACCACTGCGTCCATAGTATTGTCATCAAAGCTAAGCGAAAGTGCGTTTTCAACCCGGTATTCAACATTAGCCAAATGGCTGTTGAGTTGCCGGGCAAATGCAATATCCCTTTCGTTAATATCACAGGCAATCAGCTTATCAGCATAAGTGGCAATCATGGGATCATAATCACCCTCACCGGTTCCCAGATTGAGAATACGGCCAAATTTCCCTTGACCTAATAAGGTATTAAGCTGCTTTTCTACAAAAAGGTAACGGTTGCGGTAAGTGGGAAACAACAATTTATAATTCATTACGAATATCTTGTTTAGATAGAAACAGACACAGTTTTTATTGTCAGTAAGGATATCTTTTTGTGGCCGTGCCTCCGGCCCGGGTTAAAGTTTATTGTGGCGGGCGGCCAGTAAAAAATCTGCAATAACCAGGCTGGTCATTGCCTCCACAATGGGCACCGCACGCGGAACCACACATGGATCGTGCCTACCCTTTCCTTCTATGGTAACATCCCGCCCATCGCGGTTTATACTCTGCTGCCAGTGGCGGATAGTAGCTACCGGCTTGAAAGCTGCCCTGAACACAATATCCATTCCATTGGAAATTCCGCCTTGCACCCCTCCGGAAAAATTAGTTAAGGTTACCGGTTTCCCATCTTTCATTGAGAAGGCATCGTTGTGGTGTGTCCCGCGCATGCGTGCAGCCTCGAAGCCACTACCGATTTCAAAGCCTTTACAGGCATTGATTCCAAGGATAGCATATCCCAGTCTGGCATGCAATTTGTCAAAAACCGGTTCGCCTAACCCTGCCGGGCAATTTCGCACTATTCCTGTGATCACCCCGCCCAGCGAATCTCCCTCATCCCTTGCAATCTCAATCTGGTCCAGCATCAATGCCGCAGTTTCCGGAAAAGGGCAGCGCACGGGATGGGCATCCACTTCTTCAATATCAAGTCTGTCATACAACTGAGGACTTTTGACATGGCCCACTGCGCTTACATATGCACAAACCTGGATTCCGTGTTCTGCCAGCAGGCAGGCAGCAATGGCTCCGGCGGCTACCCTGGCAGCAGTTTCACGAGCCGATGCCCGCCCACCCCCACGATGATCACGAAACCCATACTTGGCTTCCCATGTGAAATCAGCATGTGATGGCCTGTAAGCGTGTTTCAGGTGATCGTAATCCCCGGGCCTGGCATCTTTGTTTCGAATGAGCAGAGCTACAGGACTGCCGGTGGTTTTTCCATCAAAAACACCGGAAAGAATCTCCATCTGATCTTCCTCAATGCGTGGTGTGGTGATACTGCTTTGCCCGGGTTTGCGGCGATTCAGCTGCTTTTGAATGTCATCTGCAGTCAAATGCAAGCCGGCCGGGCAGCCATCAACTACTGCACCAATAGCCACACCATGTGATTCCCCAAAAGTAGTTACCCTGAAAAATTGTCCGAATGTATTGGCTGGCATCTCAGGTGTTGTTTAGTTGATTCACATTGGCAATGGTAACTCATGTGCGTTCACTGCCCGGTTAAAGAGGCAGGTTACCATGCTTTTTCTTCGGCAGGTGACGGCTTTTATTGGCTACCATGCTCAGTGCTTTGATCAGCTTAACCCGGGTATGAGCCGGTTGAATGATTTCATCAATAAACCCCCTTGCTGCAGCCCGGTATGGGTTGGCAAACTTTTCAGCATACTCGGCTTCTTTCTCGGCCAGCTTGGCTTCAGGATCAGGAGCATCGGCAATTTCCTTTTTGAAGATAATCTCACTGGCTCCTTTGGCACCCATTACGGCTATTTCTGCAGTAGGCCAGGCAAAATTAAAATCTGCTCCGATATGTTTGGAGTTCATCACATCATAAGCCCCGCCATAGGCCTTGCGGGTAATCACCGTTAACCGGGGCACTGTGGCTTCGCTGAATGCGTAAAGCAATTTGGCACCGTTGGTAATTATAGCATTCCATTCCTGATCGGTACCCGGCAAAAATCCGGGGACATCTTCCAGCACCATCAAAGGGATATTAAAACTGTCGCAAAAACGCACAAAGCGAGCACCTTTTTTGGAGCTGTTAACATCCAGGCAACCGGCAAGGTGCATGGGTTGGTTGGCAACAACGCCCACTGACTTCCCGGCCAGCCGGGCAAAACCAACCACAATGTTGGGAGCAAAATGTTCGTGGATCTCAAAAAAGCTATCCTTGTCCACCACTTCGGCAATTACCTCTCTGATATCGTAAGGCTGATTGGCACTTTCAGGTAGGATGGTATCCAGTGCCGGGCGATACTCATCATTGACCGTATACGGTAATGCAGGTGGCTCGTCCTCGCAATTCTGCGGAATGTATGACAAAAGACGTTTAATCTTGAGTATACAGTCGAGATCATTGGCTGCCGTAAGATGGGTAACGCCGGATTTTGTGGCATGAGTCATGGCACCGCCAAGTTCTTCAGACGTGACCTCTTCGTTGGTTACGGTTTTTACTACGTTGGGGCCGGTAACAAACATGTAGGATGTATTTTCAACCATGAGGATAAAATCCGTAATGGCTGGAGAGTACACTGCCCCCCCAGCACAAGGCCCCATGATGGCTGAAATCTGCGGAATAGCACCACTGGCCAGCGTATTGCGGTAGAAAATTTCAGCGTACCCACCCAATGACTGAACACCTTCCTGTATACGAGCCCCGCCTGAGTCATTCAGCCCTATAACAGGGATACCACTTTGTATGGCAAGGTCCATGATACGGCAGATTTTCTCTGCATGAGTTTCCGACAAACTGCCCCCAAAAACAGTAAAATCCTGAGCAAATACATATACCGGGCGCCCGTTTACCAGGCCGTAACCCGTAACCACTCCATCACCGGGATACTGCTGATTTTGCATGCCAAAATCATGCGACCGGTGAAGCACAAACATTCCAATTTCCTCAAAAGTACCTTCATCCAGCAAAAGCTGAATTCTTTCGCGAGCTGTTAACTTGCCTTTTTTATGCTGAGCTTCGAGGCGTTTTTTGCCACCTCCAAGCCTGGCTTCTTCGATTTTGGAAAGCAGGGTATTCAGTTGTTCTTTCATAATTGGTCATCTGTTTTGAATCATTGCCCTAACCTGACGTGCCCGATCAGGCATTCCCATACGTTCAAATATTTCTGCGGCCAGCACGTAACTATCTCTTTCATTGGGATTTAATGCAATTGCCATTTCAGCATGTTGCAGGGCTTGCTGATAATTGCCCCGCTCCATTTCAACAATCCCCAACTGATAATGCGCCATGGGGTTCATTTCGTAGGCTTGTAATCCTCGTCGTGCATAGTGTTCCATCATACCTAAATCACCACGTTGACTGTAAATGAATGCCCCGTAGTTGAGACAAACCATATTCAGTGGTTCAGCCTCCAGGCAAGTATTCAACGCCGTGATGGCTCTGTCCATATCACCGCGCTGATAGGCAACATTGACGAGCATTTCCCAAAGCAAGGCATCATCGGGGTGGGCAGCCAGTTCGGCCTGAAGCAGCGAATCAGCCAGTGGTATCTGAGCCGAGTTCATAGCTTCCCATGCGTCATTGGCTCGAGTGGTGGTATTGTGGTAAATGGTGGATACCGGTACACCGTGATACTCAACATTGTGGATGCTTTTACTGTTGGGCCAGGTATTTTCAAGGTAAGACCCTTCCATATATCGATTAACGAAAACACCATAGTCCCATGCGGTGTGGTATCGCTGTCTGTAACGGCTGTATGTTACGTTCACATGCTCCCTGATATCGCGGGGAATCACCATTTTAACGTTGTAGTAGAAATTGGTAGTGATAGTAACCGGCTCTGTCATGTTTTTGTGCAAAATGCCTTCCCGCATCATCCATCGGATGGCATGAGCTGTAGTAACACCCTGATAGTCAAATTCATATTTGGCATATGCGCCCTGAGGGCCACCCACAAGCGGATTAAAATACATATGAGGCATGGTAGCGTTTCGGGCAAACTGGTAGGCAGGTTCAGCCAACATTAAACCGAGCGTTACCGGGATCACAATTGCCATTACACGAATACGCTCAAACTTCAGGTACAATGTATCCCAAACAAAAAGTGATACCAAAAGACCGGGACCGTAAACGAAGTAAAAATGCCTCCAACCCTGATGCAAACTGGATTCCTGCTGCATAACGTACAAAACCGGGAAGATAAACGCAAAGGCTAGAAATAGGATCAGGAGCCAGTTATATCGCTTGATTAGCGGAATAAACAATGGAATAAGTAAGGCAAGGCCGGTAAGAAAGTACAGCGGAGTTGTAATTCCAATCCAGGTGAAAAGATAAGTATAGGGTACTTCACTGGATAAAATTAGTTTTCCGTCAAACAACTCCCTGATTGAAACAGGGAAATGCTGAAATGTGCTTAATGCTTCGGAGATATGTTTAATGGGGTTGAGTAATGCGTAAGGCCAAAGCAGAATTGCAACAAGCATCCCGCCGGCTGCGGGGATCAATCCGGCTTTCAGGTATCTTATAAAAACACTTTTTCGTGCCAGAGCCTGGAAACCACCTCCATAAAACTGGAGATGAAGCAAGAGAAACAAACCAAGGTATGCAATAGAGAGAATTCCTCCGGCACGGACACTGGTAGCCAATGCAATACCTAAGGCCAAGCCAGCCAATGTTTTCCATTTAAGTTCAGGTAATTGTTGTAAAAGCCTCACCGTAAAGCAGGTAGCAATAATATAACCGACGGCAAAGGGTATATCTTTGTTGTTCCACAAAGCTTCCCCAACAAACCTCAGCGAGAAAAGCATCATGAGGACAGCAAAAAAACCAGCCCTCCAGCCTCCCATATAGCGTGCTGTCCGGCCTACAAAAAATATACCCAGCATGCCAAAAACAGCTACCAGAAGGTGTCTGATATCATGATAAAGTACGTCCTCTTCTTCAAGGCCAAGCGTACGTGTGGTTAATGCAGCAATAATCTCATATCCTCCACCGTAATACCTGATTACATCTCCTTTTGTACTCTGGAATGCAGAGGTATCCTTGCCGAATGTTGTATAAAAATCAATAAGCCTTTCTGCATATGGTACCTGTACATCCTCATCTCCGTTGATTCCGGTGTAAAATGACAACCAGGCCATCAATATACACACAACAGAAAACAAGATTATAAAGGCCTTCCGCCAATTTTCTTCACCCGGTGAAACTAGTGTGGATTTGATATGAGCACTTTGAATACCCATGACACTTTTCCTTTCAGCCACCTTGGGTTCGGTTCGTTCAGGTTTTAGCTGCTTCTTGCTACGCTTCATCTTCCGGGCTTTGCACAAGTTAACCCGACAAATGTAGAGCTTTTCATCTGCCTCTCATCTATTAAACCGGGCTTTATTATACTTATATCCGGATTGCAATGAATATGAACGTATAACCTAAATACCTTAGATTTGAGCCGATAAACCTAATGAACAAATCAACAATTATATGTGCCGGGCCTACCAATACTTTCTCAATGCCCGGAATAGCAGATGCTGTATGAAGTAAACCAGCAAGCAGTAGGATAAATAAGCAAAAGGCATGACCATCGACATTACCATTCCTGTACTCAACGAAGAGGAAACCCTGGTAAAACAGGTGGAAAAAACCCTTCAATTTTTAATGAGCAGCAGTTTACAAAATTACCGGATTGTTATTGCAGACAATGGGTCGGATGACCAGACTGAGTTTCTGGGCCGGCAACTTGCCAGCATTCATGAGGGAAAAGTAAGTTTCATCAAGGTTGGCAAAAGAGGTGTTGGACTGGCATTGCGCACCTCCTGGATGCAATCTGATGCAGATATAGTTGGCTACATGGATCTGGATCTGGCAACGGACCTAAAACATCTGGAACAGGTGTATCACCTCATCAAAAATGAGGGGATACCGGTTGTGAATGGTTCCAGACTTCTTGCCGGCTCTCATGTTGTCAACCGAACATTGACCAGGGAATTTACATCGAGGACTTTTAATTCAGTGGTGCGAAATTTGCTTGGGGTTTCCTTTACTGACGGAATGTGCGGGTTTAAGTTCTTTCGACGTCAAATTGCACAATCCATCATAGCTACCGGGGTCAATACAGAGGGTTGGATATTCTCCACGGAAATGTTGGTTAAAACTGAGTGGAAAGGAATCTACATTCATGAAATTCCCGTGCATTGGGAGGATGACCAAAATTCAAAAGTGAAAATATTTAAACTAAGCCTTGAATACCTGAGACATTTGTGGAAGCTAAGAAAGGAGAAAAAATACTGGATGGAAACATACGCAACATGATTGGTACAGCTCTTATTGGTTACGGCTACTGGGGAAAAATACTGAGCAGGTATATTGAGGATAGCAATTTGTTTGACCTACAGCACATAGTAGTGCGCAGTTTACCAGGTGGAAGCGAAAAATTCACTACAAACCTTCAGAAAGTTTTGGATGATCCCAAGATTAAGGCTGTAGTTATAGCCACCCCGCATCAAACTCATTTTGATCTGGCTGTCAGCTGTTTGCTCGCCGGTAAACACGTATTGTGTGAAAAGCCACTCACATCCTCCACTAGAGAAGCCGAGCATCTCCGATACCTGAGTTACACTCAAGAAAAATGCCTTGAAACCAATTACCTTTTTACTTTTTCTCCGGGATTCGCTCATATCCATAAATACCTGAGACAGATGGAGTGTCCTGATAAGATGATGTTCACTATGCAACAAGCCGGTAAAATTTATCCCGATGCCAATGTTTTTGAGGTATTGGGTTGTCATTTGATGGCAGTGGTGCTTTATCTGTTTGGAAATGATAAACCACTTGACATTCAGTTCAATCACCTTTTTAAAAATAAAATTAATCTAACACAGGCCGGTAAAATCCACTTGACTCATGATGGTTTCAGCGTGGAGATTCAAGTCAGTCTGATGGCTGATGAAAAATTGCGGACATTTCAAGCCATCGGCCCGCAATATGAGATACAATTTGATTTTATAAGCGGGAAGATGGAAATCACAGAAAATGGAATCACTACAAAGCTTACATTTGATGAGGGACATAATATCAGATATGGACTTGAACATTTTTACGCTGCTATCAGTAAAACAGCAGCCTCCAATATCGAAGATTCCGTAATTATTGCAAGGTGGCTTGAGCAGAGTAGAATATGAACACAACACAATACGACAAGATCATCATTGGTGCAGGTATATTTGGGTTGTATGCAGCATTAAAGGCAGCAGAGCAAGGGCAAAAGGTTTGCGTGCTGGAGTACGATCAGTCAGCTTTTGAGCGGGCAACATTCATTAACCAGGCCAGGGTTCACAATGGCTACCACTATCCCAGAAGTTTTTCTACCGCCATTCGGTCAGCGGAATACTACCGACGCTTTTGCGAAGATTTTGACTTTGCAATCAATCATCAATTCAAAAAAATTTATGCCATTGCCCGTGAATACAGCTGGACGAGTGCAGAGCAGTTTATTAAATTTTGCCAAAGCTCACACATTGATTGTTTATCAATACCACCGGAGAAATTCTTTGTACCTGGTTTTGTGGAAGCCGCATTTGAAACCCGGGAGTATGCTTTTGACGCACAAATGATTAAGCAATACTTTCTGAAAAAAATTTCCGGCTTTAAAGGAGTAGAGGTATTATACGGTGTCAGAATCGAAACTGTTGATAAAAACATCGGTGAGTTTACCATAAACCTCAAAACCGGACAGAGGCTTAGTGCCCCTTTTGTACTTAATGCAACCTATGCCAGTACCAATCAGGTGTCCGCATTGTTTGGTTTTGATGGGTTTGCCATAAAGTATGAGTTGTGCGAGATCATACTTTGTAAAGTTAGTGATCAGCTGAAGGACCAGGGTGTTACCTTGATGGACGGACCATTTTTCTCGATTATGCCGTTTGGCAAGCAGAATATTCATTCCTTGACTGCGGTTCCTTATACTCCACATAAAACAAGCTATACGCGTCTGCCACAACTAGATTGTCAGCATGGAGTTGAATGCAGCAAGGAGCAGCTTCAAAATTGCAATATTTGCATAAACAAACCGGAAACAGCCTGGCCATACATGCACGCCCTGGCTCGTAAATTTCTGGCTGATGACATTACCCTGAGTTATAGTGAAAGCCTTTTTGCCATTAAGGCAATCCTCAAAGCATCTGAAATAGATGATTCAAGACCAACCCTCATCAGACAATTTCATAAAAATCCCGACTTTTATGCCGTTCTTTCAGGTAAGGTAAATACCATATACGACCTGAATGATATCATTGATGCAGAATAACATCCATGCCACAAAATAAAGATCAAAACTTTATCTCTTTCATCATCCCGTTCCGGAGAAACGAAGATGTAACAGATATTTGTGCCTTTATTCGTATCGTTGATCCGGTGTTTAGTGCCCATTTCAAAGCTTATGAGTTTATCATTGTAGCTACAGGTTCAGAATTACGTCATGATTTTCTCAATGACATCAATAAAGAAACTAACGGTCACCTTATCCGGGTTGATCTTGCCTGGCAGCACAATCTTGAAAATGTAATGTCGGCCGGTATCGATGTGGCAATCGGGGATTTTGTGTTTGAAATGGATCAACTACCTTGTGATTACCCGCCTGAGCTGCTTTTGCAGGCGTATCAGTCATGCCTTAAAGGCTACGATGTAGTAGCTGCAAGTCCGGAGGGTTCCATCAATGTCAGCTCAAGGGTTTTCTACCGCATTCTCTCTCTCCTTTCATTCCGCAGTGATCAACTAACCACAGAATCGTTCAGAGTAATATCCAGGCGAGCCATCAACCGGGTTTACAGTACCCGAAATTTTCTGAAGTACCGAAAAGCCATGTACCATTCTTCGGGACTGCCAAGCTTATTTGTATGGTACAAGCCTGACAAAACAATTCGAAGACGGGATCTTTCGGTTTTGGAAAAATTCAGACTAGCCGGAGATATAATTATCGGATACAGTCACGCAGGCACTACTCTGGCATCAGTGCTATCCATCATTTGGTTTATTTTCGCAGTTAGTATCGGAATGTATGCCTTGTACAGCTACTTTTTTCACGATGATATACAGGCCGGTTGGACTACAACTATGCTTTTCCTCTCATTAAGTTTTTCAGGTTTGTTTTTCATTTTATCCATTCTGAGTAAGTACCTGGTGGTGATTTTAACTGAAATGCA
Source organism: Saprospiraceae bacterium (assembly GCA_050485785.1). Taxonomy (GTDB): domain Bacteria; phylum Bacteroidota; class Bacteroidia; order Chitinophagales; family Saprospiraceae; genus JBJHCA01. The sequence continues at coordinate 39,141 of JBJHCA010000024.1, forward strand.
AAACAAATCAGGATATGTGTATAAAAATATTACCCGATTTGAAAAGTAAGCATTGCTGAAACTTTTTACCCATCTGCAAATTATGCCACGTTCAGCACTTATATCATTGGTTGTTCCAGTTTACAATGAAGCAGAAAAC
>JBJHCA010000025.1:0-3601 GCA_050485785.1 Saprospiraceae bacterium
GTCTTAAATATCGCTCTTTCGCATTGTATTTAAGCAAGGATAATTCCCGTTTACTTTTTGCCAAAAACAATTTTTCGGATGCGAAGCGCCCTAAATAGTTTCCGGCTTTAGTTTGGGCATACACTTTTTGCAAATCATCAAAAGATATTTGCCAAACAACGGTTTCTGTTAATGCTTGTAATTCGTATTCAGATGGGGTTTGTGTCAGAAAAGAGTCGTAAGCACAAGTAAACTCTTTGTCAAAACTGAAATTGAAAGTCAGTTCGCCCCGATAGCTATCAGGGTCATCAGGAATGTAAAACCGTATAATGCCCGTTTCAACGAATGAAAGATAATTTTCTGTTTCGCCTTGTCGTGTGATGATTTGGTTTTTGGTAAAAAGCTTCCTGTCAAAATGAGATGCTATAAATTCCCATTCTGATTCCTTAAGCTTTATTATCCGTTCGTAATATTCTCTTATTTGTCCCATATTTCATTGGATGCGATTTTTACAATGCCCACCAACATCAGTCCATCCCAAAACCCTCCCCACCATCCAAAAATAACTCATTCCGTTCAAATGGAAGCATATTAAGGAGGTTTAACAGATGAATCGGACAAACAAACCAGAGCCGGATTTTGAAATTACAATGCGGCATAGGGCAGTAAAATGGCTGAAAATGAATCAAAATCCCAAAATAATACCATTGCTGACCTCCTATATCCGGAGATCTGCCCATGTCCAATTACTGCCAAACTGACGAAAAATCCATAATACTTTAAGACAACAGTAAAACCAGGTTCCGTTCAACAGCGGCTCCATTGTTCGTGCTGCGCACGCAACGAAGCCTTAGGTGTTGTGGGTAGTGGTTCTTCTTTCGGTTGTATATAATTTCCGATGTGTCAATGTTTTTTCATTTACCTGTCAAATTCTTTTTGTCAGTCGGTTCGTGTGTCGGCAGATTTAATTTTTGCGAAGCAGGGGAGATTTTTTTGTTTTTCTTTTTGGGGTCGAAAAGCAAGCTCTTTGAAAAAGCATTGATTGAAGCGTTGCCTTGTGCGGCTTTGGTAATGTGCTTGCTTTTAGGGTTGGCTAATTTCATTTATTCGTGTTTGAAGTTCTGAAATTCTCCTGATCAATTTGTCAAAAGTCAACGCTTCCCCATAAATCATAAACTTGGTCATTTCTGAATAGTCACTTTCGTATTCTTTTATAACTGTGTCTGGTGGTATGATTTTGATTTTATCGGGAGTGTGGTTACCATAGTCAAGCCCTCTTAACTGATTGAATGTTTCTCTGTGAGCTACAATGTTATTGTAAAGTTCTTTGTCTTGAAGTGCAGCAACTCCGTGTTCGGTGTCCATTAGCCTAACTAAGTCATAAAGGTGTCTTGAAAATCGGTCAATGCGAATTTTTTCAGACTCTTGGGAAAATTCTTCGTGGAGCAAGAATATCTTTTCAAGGAAAGTTCGTTGGGGTAGAACTGTAGGAATTGAATAGGCATTTGTTACAAAATCCAAATTGGGAAAATTTACACTTAGAATAGAATTGATTTCACGCTTCTCAGTCGGTTCCATCAAGGAACGGGAGCTTATTTCAATCAAAACTCTTTGGGGTAGATATTCTGAAGTGTCTACTACCGAATTGTAATGAATTTCAATTACCTGTGGGTCTTTGTCTGAATCGTTAACTGGTTGTGCAAACAGCTCACATTCTGCTATGGCTCCCCAATCTGTCAAAGTTTGTGTTAAGTCTTTGAGAAATTCCGTTGAGATGAATTCACAAGATTGTTTTCTGAGCTTTCTTATTTGTGTTTTACTGATATCTCCTTCAAATCTGAAAAATTTTCGGTCAATTGCCAAGTCAATGTCTTCTGAAAATCGCTCTATCAAATCCCATCCCTTGCTTAAAGAAGTTCCACCTTTGAATACAATATGTTCGCTGTATGACAAAGAAAACGAAGCATTCAAACATAATGATACCCACCAATCTTTCTCTATAGCCATAGCAGGCAGGCCTGTTAATTCTGTTGCCTGATTGAGAATTTCAATCCTTCTTTCCTTTGATAGTGTGAGCCAAGTGGTGTTCATTGAATTGCTTGCATTAATATTTTGTTAATCCAAGCAGGGGAAAGTTTTGCGTCATTGATGATGTTCTCAATATTCTCATTCTTTAGTATAGCTTGAATTTTTTCTACTGTTTTTGCATCTACCTTATTTTGGCCAATGGTTTTAAGTGCCTGAATAGCCAAACCGCTTATTTCTCCTTTTACTGAAAGGTTCTTTGGGCTTGTCTTTTTAAATGTGATAGTTCGCTTGCCAACTTTTACAGTTCTTGCAGCCCCATCAGTCAGGTAAACCACTTTCATAGGAACTTGCGTAGATAAGCCTAATTTGTTTAAGGCTTGAACGCCTGTCGGAACAATTCTCGCTTTATCCCGTCTTGCAATGGCTTTGGCTATTTCTTCGGTAGATGGAAAGAGAACACCAAGTTCTTTATCAACTATTGGAAATAAGTAAATCCCGTGAGCTAAACGGACAAGAATTTCCTTTTCTTTCAGGCGTAACAAAGCTTTCTTAACGCTTTCAGGATTGCCATAGTCTAAAAAGTCGTCAACAAAGAGAACACTGCCCTTTGGGTAGGTTTTCAGTGCTTCTGCAATTCTATTTTCTACTTGTGGTCTTTCCATTGATTTAATTTCGTCCCAAATTTAGTAAATATTTGGGACAAGATTATTAAATAGCACGAAATAGTTCTCCAATATTTTCTGCTGCATCAGCCAGTTCCATGTGGGAAACCGGAAGGTTTTTGTTCTGATACAATTCACGGATTGATTCTAAATAATCTTCATTCAGATTCGCCCTTAACCTTTATGTGCTTGCATATTTTTCACTTGGCAAAAAGTTTTCTGGTTCTGTAAGCTTTTTTTGCTCCCGGATTTGGTGGGTCAACATGCTCCGGATTTTGTAACCTGGTGGGTCAACATGCTCCGGATTCTTTTTCAACTTACAAGCTGTAAAAATTCAATCCAGGCTCATTTTACACCATTTTTCAGCGTTTTTATCAAGGGGGGGCAACATCTGCCGGATTGTCAGGTGGATTTAGTGACCAGCAAGACTTTTAAGCATTTTTTTCTCCCGGATTTGGTGGGTCAACATGCTCCGGAATAGCCACTACCAAAAATGAGCTGGCTTTAGAGGAAGAAATGTTCCATGAATTTAAGCAGTACAAGGATGAACGAAAAGCCGGAGATGAATATGAATTGGTTCAAAATTGGGCTGATGATTTACAGATGGATGAGTACTTTCAATTGGTTGATGAGGTTGGGTATGGAAAAAAACAACTTTAATGACTTGAAAATTAAATTAATTCAATATTAGCTTAAGTTTTGAAGTTGTTTCCTGAATAAAAATCTGCTTAAAATCTCTTGTACTTAAGCATAGAATTTTCGCAATTTCTTCATATGTATATTGTAATTCGTTTATATGTAATTTCACCATTTGAGGAATAATATAAGGATTTTCCTCATCTAAAGGGAAAGGTTCATGTTTACCTATTCCTAACCTAGAAAAATCAATTTGAAACTTTCTATAAGTTTCATGATCAATTTGTTTTAAATCA
>JBJHCA010000025.1:3611-39101 GCA_050485785.1 Saprospiraceae bacterium
ATCATATGCCCTTCGTACCAAAGCTCTCATTGAAACTTTCCATTTTTTTTTCAACTCTCCCAAATTTCTCATACTTATATTTCGAAGTGATGCTCTTATTGACCTTTCTGGCATTAAAAATTCAGAAGCGAACTTGTTGGCTTGTTCTTCCACTAAATCAGGGAAATCTGGCATTTCAAAATGCATTACAAGATGACCAAGTTCATGAGCAAGTGAGAACCTCTGTCTATCAGCTGGCATATTTTTATTTAAGAAAATGATCCTATGTCCCTTATCGCTCATTGTTGAAATTCCATCAACTTTTTCAGAAAAAACATCTGTTTTAAATATTAGCACTCCTTGCCTTTCCAAGATGCTGGTCAAATTCTGTATAGGTTCATCTGGAATTTTTAGCAAATATTTTACTTTTTGAGCTATCACATCTGGAGAATCATCTTCTGGATTAAAACTTGGAATCATGTAATCCTGAATATCAATTGATTCTGAAAGAGTATCAACACAGGCACGCAATATCTTTATTGTTGCCTCCATCCTAGACATTATTCTTACTGGAATGCTCATCTTACGCCGATAATAGTAATGGCTGATTGGACTCGATGTTGGGGGTTGGTTAAAAAAATCCAATGGATATTGAAGTTCATTCGCCAAAGCACATAAACTGTCAAAACTCAACGTTTGCTCACCTTTTTCAGCTTTAGACAACTTACTCTGTGAAATACCAATTCTGTTAGATAAATCAGTTTGGGAAATGCCACGAGATTCCCTAGCAAGGACTAACATACGGGGGTTTATTACTTCTTTCATACTCATTTAGGAGCTTTTTCTTTTTAAGTTTTCTTTCAATTTTACCTTCGGAAGAATGTTGTCTTCTCGTTTGGTGAAGGGCACCTCTTTTATTACTTCCAGATTATTTAAACTGAAAGTATATGTAACACAATTTGGGGAGGAGTAATATCTAAAATCAACACTTTTAACATGACTCCAATACTTATCAATTGTGTAAGTTAAGGTAACTACATGCTGCTCGAGTTCTTGAAACTTTATTTTATCATCATTTTTTGTTCTAATGTTGCTGACAGGATCTTTTTTGAGTAGTATTACATACTTACTATTTAGTATAGCGTAATGTCTTCGGACTTTGTCCATTGTATCAAAAACCTTAAAATTTGCATTGATACAACCCACTTTTATAGAATCCCATATTTGGCAATTCAGCATATTCGCTTTTGTTGTTGGACCATAACAATTTCTGTCATCTTCCTTAAACCGCTGAAAACCAATATGTATAGCCTTAATTAAGTCATTAAAAGAAAGTAAGTTCACTGGTTTTTCGAAATCCTGCGTATCAAAATCTCCCTTGAGTTCAAAAAGACTTAACTGATTTATACTTCGATGCATGATAAAAAAATTTTGTTGGACAAATGTATGAAAATTATTCCAATGCTATTCCATGGCCATGATTAATTTTGAGATTTTTAGCAAAAAAATCTTCACATAAATTTTGAAACCTATATTTTACAAGCTAAAATTCAAGTACTAAATGCAACTTTTTCGAGGAGCAGAATTGATACAAATTTTTTCAAAAGAGAGAGGCACAAAGCCTCCCTCCCTTGAATGGAAAATGTGTCCGATATTGACTCCTCGACCAAAAGTTGACAATATTGGGAAAACACATCATCGAATCACAAAGGTACCAAATTGAGGCCTTGATTCAAGTAGGACACAACCAATCACAGATTGCTGAAATCATTGGGAAACACAAAAGCGTTATCAGTAGGGAGATCAATCGCAATAAGCTGTCAAACGGCATATATAAAGCCAAAAGTGCCCAGGTTTTCTATCAATACACCAGGAGCAGAAGTGGCAGAAGCAGCAAGTTTGAAAACAATACGCTTGTTGCATTTATTGAAGACCAAATCAGGGAGGACAAAAGCCCTGAGCAAATAGCCGGCATTATGAAGAACCGGTTAATGGAACAAACACTTTCTCATGAAAGCATTTACCAGTATATCTGGGAAGACAAGCGTAAAGGAGGTTCATTACATAAACATTTACGCAACAAAGGAAGGAGGTATCGTAAACGAGGCAGGGCAAAGGATTCAAGAGGTATTATTGCAGACCGTATTTCTATTGAACACCGACCAGTAGAAGTAGAACAAAAAGCAAGAGTAGGCGACCTTGAGATAGATTTGATTATAGGAGCTAATCACAAACAAGCAATACTCACAGTAGTTGAAAGGAAAAGTGGCATGGCCTGGATTAGGAAAGTTACCGACAAATCGGCTCTGGCAGTACAAGAACAACTGCTTGACGTGCTCAAACCCATTCAAAAGTATGTGTACACCATTACTTCCGATAACGGTAAAGAGTTTGCAAACCATAAAGCTATAGCTGTAGCCCTTGATGCTGCTTTTTATTTTGCTCACCCTTACCATAGTTGGGAAAGGGGTTGTAATGAAAATTACAATCGGCTGCTAAGGCAATATTTTCCTAAAAAATCAGATTTTACAACTATTACAGACGAACAACTGAAACAGGTACAAAACAAAATCAATAATAGAGAAAGGAAGAGGCTTGGCTTTATCTCGCCAATTCAATACCTTCATATTCATTCTTTAACCAAAGTTGCATTTGCAACTTGAATGTTGCATATTATTTGGAATCTTTGTCACATATTATATTCAAAGACATATAATGACACATTTAGCAGTGTTTATGTAACGATAATATTAATATGGATTTTTTCAATCTTGTATTATCCATCTAGCAACTTTCATAGCCAGCGCTGGCTTAACAACGAAGACAAAAGATACCAAATGGCCAATGATTTAACAGAAAGCAAAATTTTAATCGGAAAAACAAAGTCGGATGTGAGGATATTACTTGGTGATGAAAATTATAATTCGGATAGTAATAACATTTGGTTTTTTGAAATTGGACACAGACCAAGATTATTCAATATTGACCCTGACAATTTACATATTGAATTTATAGACGGCAAAGTGAGTAAAGTCACATGGCGTAAAAAATAATGACACTGTCAACATTGAAAAACGCACTTTAGCAAGTATAACCTACCTATAGTATCCCCCCTCCTAAACAAATCCCACATCTCCCAATCCCCTTCAGCACTCCCCCCTCACCATCAATTTAAAAGCAAAAGGACATAGATACCCCTCATCACATATCCAAACTCCTGAAAACAGCTTCAGCCTCTTCTATATGCCGGTCGTTAATATCGAGATGAGTGACCAGGCGAACAGTTTGCGGGCCAAATGCTGAAGCGGTAATGCCCCTGGCCTCCAATACCCTGCAAAAGAAATCAGCTTTTCCAGTATTGATGTCGAACATCACAATGTTGGTATGCACCGGATAAACCCGGCTTACATAAGCAAGGCTGTTGAGCATAGAGGCTAGTTTCCGGGCGCGGGCATGGTCATCCCTTAAGCGATCAATATGGTGCCGGAGTGCGTACAGGCCGGCAGCGGCCAGATATCCGGCCTGCCGCATGCCGCCGCCCATCACTTTCCGGTAACGCCGGGCCTCTTTAATGCTGCCCCGGTCAGCAATCAGCAGTGAGCCTACCGGCGCACCCAAACCTTTGGACAGGCAGATGCTGATGGAATCAAACAGTGGTCCGGTATCTTCAGTTTTATACCCGGCTTCAACCGCAGCATTGAAAAACCGGGCACCATCCATGTGCAGCCGCAATCCGAGATTTTTGCAGGTCTGGTGAATAGCCGCCATCTCATCCAGGCTGTACCAGGCACCGCCACCTTTGTTGGTCGTATTTTCTATCACTACCAGGCGACTGCGCGGAAGCCAGTCATAGGGTGCTTTGACGGCTTCTTCGATCTGTGCCGGGGTAATTTTCCCGTCCGGGCCCTGTAGCAAATTTACAGACACTCCACTGTGAAATGCATAGCCTCCGGTTTCATACTGATAAACATGGGAATACTCGTGGCAGATCAATTCATCCAACGGTGAGGTATGCAATTTTATGGCAATCTGATTGGTCATGGTTCCCGAAGGACAAAACAAGGCTGCCTCTTTGCCAAACATGGCTGCGGCAAAGGCCTCCAGGCGATTGACAGAAGGGTCCTGCCCAAACACATCATCGCCGGTGTCGGCATTTAACATGGCCTGTAGCATGGCCTCAGTAGGCCGGGTAACAGTATCGGAAATCAGAGGGATCATGGCTGACTTTTTGCGGTAAAGGTAACCATGAATCGGTAAAATTGCCCGGCTGCATGCACTGCTTTCAACTGTTGCCCCTAAAGGTGTAAAAGTACAGCTTTAGGTCGCCCGAAAAACAACCGCTATATTTGCTCGCTCAGAATGTGTATTTTTGCAGTCCTCCGTGGTGAGGATACACTAAAAAAAACCATCCTTATGGTATTTCTCGATTTTGAAAGACCTATAGAAGTTTTATACGAACAGCTCGAAAAAATCAAACAGGTGCAGCTCCAGGGCGACCTCGACGTCAATGCCATGGTCAAAGAGCTGGAGACCAAAATTGAAAAAAAACGCACCGAAATTTACAAAAGGCTCACCGGCTGGCAGCGGGTGCAGCTCAGCCGCCATCCCAATCGCCCGTATTCCCTGTTTTACATCAAAAGCATGTGCACCAAGTTCATTGAACTGCACGGCGACCGCACATTTAAAGACGACAAAGCCATTGTTGGTGGACTTGGCGAGTTGAACGGACAAACTGTCATGTTCATTGGCCAGCAAAAGGGAGTAACCACCAAAATGCGCCAGTTCCGGAATTTCGGCATGGCCAATCCCGAAGGTTACCGCAAAGCACTGCGACTTATGAAAATTGCCGAGCGTTTTAACTTCCCGGTGGTTTGCCTTATTGATACCCCGGGGGCGTATCCCGGTATTGAAGCCGAAGAGCGCGGGCAGGCGGAAGCCATTGCCAAAAACCTTTTTGAAATGGCCCAGCTCAGAACTCCCATAGTATGCACCATCATTGGCGAAGGGGCTTCGGGCGGTGCTTTGGGTATTGGCATGGGCGATCGCGTTTTTATGATGGAAAACACCTGGTACTCCGTCATTTCGCCAGAGTCATGCTCCAGTATCCTCTGGCGCGACTGGGATCACAAGGAGCAGGCTGCGGAAGCACTCAAACTCACGCCGGAACACATGCTGCATTTCAAGCTGATCGATGGCATCATTAAAGAGCCGCTTGGCGGGGCGCACAACGACCCGGAACTGACTGCCGACACACTCAAAAAGCACCTGGTAAAAACTATTGAATCGCTGATGCTCATTCCCACTGACGAACTGATCAGACAGCGCATTGATAAGTACAGCCGGATGGGCGCTTACGAATAATTGTAGAACCTGAAAAGCAACCTGACTCCATGGCCTTTCTGGACAATATAAAAGATAAAGCATATCATTTTTTCCTGCAACAAAAGCTGAAGCAGACCAGCCAGTCGAGAAAAACGCCGGTGGGATACGAAAAGGCCCGTCAGATTGGGATTTTGTTTGACGCTACCAACTTTGAAGAAAAAGACGCGGTGACCCGCTTTGCCAATATCCTGCGCGAAGAACGCAAAAAAGTGATGTTGCTGGCTTATATCGACGATACCCAGGATCACAGCAATTTCTATTTCAAGTTTTTTAACCGCAAGGAGATCACCTGGTACAATCACCCCAAAGGGCCTCATGTATCTTACTTCCTGCGCCAGGACTTCGACTATCTGATCAACGCACACATGGGTAATCATCCCGCACTGGAGTACATTGCTACCATCAGCCGGGCACGGATAAAACTGTGTGCCGCACATCTGCCTAATGCCCAACGCTATGACATTATGATCGAAAGCGGGAAAGACGCTTACGACAGTTATCTGAAGCAGGCTCATTTCATGATGAAACTCGCCAATAATTATGACAACTGATATTCAGGGAACTGGTGTAGCACTGGTAACCCCTTTTAAAAACAACCGCATCGATTTTCCCGCCCTCGAAATGCTCATCGACTATGTGATCGAAGGCGGAGTCGATTTTCTGGTGGCACTGGGCAGTACCGGTGAAACGCCTACTCTAACGCCGGAAGAACAGATCGATATCATCCATTGCATAGTGGGCAAAGCCGGCAAAAAAGTGCCCGTTGTGGCCGGCCTCACCGCCAGTTCCACGGCAGAACTCATCGACAGAGCTGCAGCCTTTCCGCTGAATGATGTTGACGCCATCCTCTCAGCCAGCCCGCCGTACAACAAACCCACTCAGGAAGGCATTTTCCGACATTTTTCGGCTTTGGCCGAAGCAGTGCAAAAACCCATCATCATTTACAATGTGCCGGGGCGTACAGCGGGTAATATCAGCCCTGAAACCACACTGAGACTGGCCAATGCAGGTCACCGCATCATAGCCACCAAAGAGGCTTCGGGCAGCCTTGACCAGATCATGGATATCATCAGGGATAAACCCGCTGGTTTTAAGGTTTTTTCCGGTGATGACAACCTCACCCTGCCCATACTGGCTGCCGGAGGAGAAGGAGTGATCAGTGTGATAGCCAATGCCATGCCCTATTTTTTTAATCACATGGTGCAGCTCACCCTGAGTTCATCACTTGAGCAGGCTCAGGAAGTCCATTACGGTTTATTGCCCCTCATGCGGCTAATCTTCAGAGAAGGCAACCCCGCCGGGATCAAAGCCCTGCTGCAGATCAAAGGCATTGGCACGGCTGAAGTCCGAATGCCCCTCATCGAGGCTAGCCCTTCACTTACTGCGGATATCGAAAAAGCCATCACCGAATTCGAGAAGAATTTTAATGAATGATCATCACCGGCTCCGGTCATGTTAGTTACAGCGAGCTGGCCCACGAAGATGTGCTGTCCATAGCCCGTGCCATGCTGGGCAAGGTGATTGCTACACGTACCGGCAATTCAGTCACCGCCGGCCGCATTGTGGAAACCGAAGCTTACCGGGGCCCTGATGACAAAGCATCCCACGCCTATGGCAACAGGCGAACGGCCAGAACCGAAGTGATGTTTGGATTGCCCGGTCATGCTTACATTTACCTGTGCTATGGCATCCATCACATGCTCAACATCGTTACCGGCCCGGCTAATACACCCCATGCCGTCCTGATCAGAGCGTTGGAACCCCTTGCAGGCAAAGAAGTGATGCATCAGCGGCGCAGGGTAAAGCGCACTGCAGACCTCTGCTCCGGCCCGGGAAAACTCACTGCGGCCCTGGCCATACATACCGGCTTAAACGGAACCGACCTGCTCCATCCGGGTTCCCCCATTCAGCTCCTCGATGACGGACACCGCATTGCCGATCATAAGATCAAGGCCACTCCGCGCATTGGTATTCCCTATGCCGAAGAATTCATTGACCGGCCATGGCGGTTCATACTCAATACCCATGCCCCGTGAATCCGAACCGGGAATAGTTAAAGAACTTTTAAATCAAGGCGTTTTACATCAAAAAGCCACCCGCAAGCACTATTTTTATGGAAATTGACGACTCATGAAGCACTTTGTAAACTTCAGATTGGGTAGCACCATTATAGTGTTTTTTTTATGGATAGCTCTTTGTGGGCTTATGTCCTGCAATAAAGACGCATCCCCTGATTACGCCATACTGAGCTACGACAGCGACAACATGGATGCCCCACTCCTGCCCGAAGGAACCTATGAATCCGGGGTGAGGTTTTCGTCGGGGCTCATGGGGCAGTATGCCGGGCTGGAGCTGGAGAAAGTGAGGTATTATATCAAAGATCTGCCACTGAGTTGTGAACTGAGAATTTACGAATTCAGTGATGGCAATGCACCGCAAACTTTGCTGTATTCTGCCGATGTAAAAAGTACAACGGCCTCACTGAGCTGGAACGAGCACAAACTGACCGCCCCGCTTGAGCTTAGCGGCAATGACCTGTGGATCACCATCCGCTACAGCCAGCAGGGCACGCAGCGCACGATGGGCTGCGACCCCGGCCCTTCACGGTTTAACGGCGACTGGATATGGGACGCTGCCGACAGCCTGTGGCTTCGCCTGGTAGAGCGCTCAGAAGCAGATATCAACTGGAACATTCGCGGATATGTCAGGATCAATTGAGTACACCCTGGTAGCCGACCTCGGCAATACTGACCTGGTATGGGCCGTTTTCGACGGGAAGCAGCCCATAATGACCCGGCGTTTCAGTTCTGCATCCATCACCGATGAAGCAGAATTGCTCCGGCGTTTTACTGATTTCCTGCTGGAATACGACCTGCCTGTAACAGGCATCTCCCGGGCAGTGGCAGGAAGTGTGGTTCCCGCCAAAACTCCGGTACTGGCTGCTGTGCTGGAAGCCCTAACCGGCAAACCGCCTCTGCTGGCAGGCCCTGAACTGTACAAAAAGCTTCCGGTCAAAATCGAAAAGCCCTATGAAATAGGCGCAGATCTTGTAGCTAATGCCCTGGTAGCTCATATCACATTCAAACAGGCCTGCCTCGTTATCGATTTTGGTACGGCACTTACCTTTACGGGCATTGATGAAAACGGATACATAGCCGGGGTAAGCATTGCCCCCGGACTCAAAACTGCCGTGGGTGCACTGCAGCAGCGCACCGCACAGTTGCCGGATATTCCGCTCGTGTACCCGGCAAGCGTGCTGGGCCGCAACACTCAGGATGCCATGGCTGCCGGGGTAATGATAGGATACGAAGGCCTGGTGCTTCACATGATCGCACGATTCAGGCAGGAATTGAGTCCTGAGCTGAAAGTTATCGCTACCGGAGGAATGTCAGCAGTTATACCCTCACTGTCAGCACACGGGATTGAACTGATTCCCGACCTCACCCTGCATGGACTGTACACTATGCTGAAATACCGCTGAGCATGAACAGGCCATTGCCCGAAAGCCATTGGCCTGCACAGGCCCCGGGAAACCGGACAACAAAAAGATATCCCAAAAAATACAGAAAATTGCGGCCCGCCAACTCAAAAACCTAATATGTAGTTAATGAGCGATAAACGTTAAACATTCGACCAGACAAAGAAAGTTACCTGAAGTAAAATCAATGGCATCACGGCGATATGTATAAGCCAATACACCGAAAAGCATTTAATTTGCGTTGTGAAGCCTTCACATTAAGACAATGAAGAGATACATGAATATTTTCCGCTTTTACCCTGACTTTTCCTTTCGGTTGACTATAGCGGGCTTAATACTGGCCTTGAGCCTGCTGGCTGTGTCTGAAGCTGATGCCCAGCGTCGAAATACCGCGCCGGCTTCAGAGATGGATATGCACCACGGGCTGATATATCAGCGCTATCACAACAAACCGTTTACCGGCACGGCAGTGGAAACTTTTCCCAATGGCCGCCGTCAGGGTGAAGTTCCCATAGTGGAAGGCTTGCTTCACGGCAGGGCCCGCGAATGGGATATTGATGGCACCCTGATTTTGGAGGCTTTTTATGAAAAGGGAAAGCAAACCGGAAAGGAAACCCAGTGGTATAATGACGGTACCGTGAAAGCACTGGCTTTTTACGAAAATGACCTTCTGCACGGCAAGGCCACGGAATACCACCCCAATGGCCTGGTGCGGTCTGAAGGAGTATTCCGTGAAGGGTTTGAACAGGGCGTACACACCTGGTACTTCCCCGATGGCAGCAAAGAGCGGGAAGTGACTTTTGTTGACGGCAAAGTTGCCGGTTATATCAGGGAATGGCATGCCAACGGCGAACTCAAAATGCAGGCTGCCTACACCGCAGGAGAAGCCAACGGACCCTGGAAGGAATGGTACAGCAACGGAGGCCTGCGGGTTGACCGGCACTATTCCATGGGTAAAGAGCACGGTGCATTTAAACTGTATACGGAAGACGGTTATTTGCTCGAAATAGCCCACTATGACGAGGGCGAGCTCGGACGCATTGAGAATTTCAGAAGCGGATCGGTGAGGATAAGCGCAGGCTATGTAGTGGTAGTCAATAAACCCGGCCTGTCATACACTATGCTGATCCCCGGAAACAATGTTAGGCCCTTGTCCACGGCAGACGTCAGTTACATGACTGACGGCATGGTGGTGATGGCCGGATCGCTGCCGGTAAACCATTTCCTATCCAATGCTGAAAATCCCGCTAAACCATCCGAAGTACTGGAGCTTTATCGCCAACACGAGCTGGACAGGATTGCAGAAAGTACCGGAGTACCGGCACAGGCAAAAGGCGTTCACCATCAGGTCAACGGAAGACCAGCCATGCTTTACTGGTACATTACCACACACGAAAGCCCGGTAAGTGAGCGAACAGGCCGCAGCATAGAAGAAGAACATTTTGTGGCGGTGTATCTGGGGGCAGAAATTCTCCATCTGTATGTTCCCAAAACCAACGACATGAGCCGTGATGATGTCCGTGCACTGTTGCTCGAAATTGCCGGTTCCGTCTATCAAAGCAGCAAAGCCATTGATCTCAATTCGATCAGGCTTGATTAGAACCGAGACTTAGCCGCAGATCTCAAAAAAAAAAAAAGAGCAGCCCCCAGGCTGCTCTAAGTGTATTGACATGAAATCGACCTTGTTCAAACCGGATTAGGTTTTACAACTTCGTAATGAGGGTTGAAAGGGCAATTAATCGAATCGGTCGAGATTCATCACTTTGTTCCAGGCTGCCACAAAATCGTTCACAAACTTTTCTCCGGCATCATCACAGGCATACACTTCAGCCAGCGCTCTGAGCTCTGAATTGGATCCGAAAATCAGGTCAACCCTGGTGCCTGTCCACTTTTTGTTGCCCGAGCTGCGATCGATGCCTTCAAATACTTCCCGGGAATCTGAAACCGGTTTCCACCGCGTATTCATATCAAGTAGATTCACAAAAAAGTCATTGGTCAGCTTGCCGGGGCGGTCGGTGAAAACTCCGTGCGATGATTGGTCGTAATTGATGTTGATGGCTCGCAATCCGCCGATGAGTACCGTCATTTCCGGTGCGGTGAGGGTCAGCAACTGGGCTTTGTCAATCAGCATCTCCTCGGGCTTGGCTTTCCATGCGCTGCTCTTGTAATTGCGAAAACCGTCGGCTGCAGGCTCCAAAACGGCAAACGATTCGACGTCGGTCTGCTTCTGCGTGGCATCGGTACGGCCGGGCCTGAATGGTACAATAATATCGTATCCCGCATCGCGTGCAGCTTTTTCAACACCGGCACATCCGGCCAGAACAATGGTATCCGCCAAAGAAATCCGCTTGTTGTCGCTGCGGTTCTGATTGAACTCCCGCTGAATGCCCTCAAGGCGGTCAAGGATACCTGAAAGGGCTGAAGGATTATTCACTTCCCAATACTTTTGCGGTGCCAGCCTGATTCTTGCACCGTTGGCACCGCCGCGCTTATCTGAGCCCCGGAATGTGGATGCTGAAGCCCAGGCAACAGACACCAGTTGCGACACGGAAAGACCTGAATTCAGTATTGCAGACTTCAAGGAACTGATGTCATGATCATCCACCAGATCGTGGTTAACGGCCGGAACCGGATCCTGCCACAGCAATTCCTCAGCAGGAACTTCCGGACCCAGGTATCGGGCAACGGGCCCCATATCCCGGTGAGTGAGTTTATACCAGGCCCGGGCAAAGGCATCTGCCAATTCATCGGGGTTTTGGTGGAAGCGACGTGAGATTTTTTCATACGCCGGATCAAAACGCAGTGAAAGATCGGTGGTGAGCATAAACGGCGGATGCTTGATATCCGGATGGTGCGCATCGGGTATTACCCCGTCGCCGTTCCATCCTTTGGGTTGCCACTGATGGGCACCGGCCGGACTCTTGGTGAGTTCCCACTCATAACCGAACAAGTGCTCAAAGAAGTCGTGACTCCACCGGGCCGGCGTTTTAGTCCATGCTCCTTCAATACCACTGGTGATGGTGTCCGGTCCGCTACCTGTATTGTAGGTGTTGCGCCAACCCATGCCCAAATCTTCTAATTCCGCAGCAGCAGGTTCACGGCCCACATACTGACCGGGATCCGCAGCACCATGGGTTTTTCCGAAAGTATGACCACCGGCTATAAGGGCAACAGTCTCTTCATCATTCATGGCCATGCGGCCAAAAGTTTCGCGAATATCCCTGGCGGCTTTAATTGGATCTGGGTTTCCGTTGGGTCCTTCAGGATTCACGTAAATCAAGCCCATCTGCACTGCCCCCAGCGGGTTCTCCAGCTCTCTGTCGCCGGAATAGCGCTGATCACCCAGCCATTCGGATTCTGAACCCCAGTAAACATCTTCTTCCGGCTCCCAAACATCCTCGCGTCCGCCGGCAAATCCGAATGTCTTGAATCCCATGGATTCAAGCGCTACATTTCCAGTAAGGATCATCAGATCAGCCCAGGATATTTTACGGCCGTATTTTTTCTTGATGGGCCACAACAGCATTCTTGCCTTGTCGAGATTGGCATTGTCAGGCCAGCTATTGAGCGGTGCAAAGCGCAATGTGCCCGAACCGGCCCCTCCCCTGCCATCGGCTATCCTGTATGTGCCGGCACTATGCCAGGCCATGCGGATAAAAAAGGGCCCGTAGTGACCGTAATCAGCAGGCCACCAATCCTTAGAGTCTGTCATCAACTGATGCAGATCTTTTTTTACGGCCTCCAGGTCCAGACTCTTAAATGCTTCGGCATAGTTGAAATCACTGCCCATGGGATCAGACATTGACGAATGCTGACGCAAAATATTCAGCTTCAACATGTTGGGCCACCAGTCGCGGTTTGATGTACCGCCACCACCGGTTCTTCTCTTCATCCCCGATGAAAAAGGACATTGACTCCCTGAATTGGCGCTGTGACCATGGTCACCATTGGATTTTGTATTCATGTTGTCCATCATTTTGATAAGTTTTTGTTAACAACTATTTTAAGTGATTGCTGAAAAAATAGTTTTGCCTCAGTCGCTTTTTTTATCAAGAAAATAAATATTCTAAATAGTTGTGATAGATATTATCTATTAACTATCAAGTCTGCTTATTGATACAGAAAAATGTAGTCGGTTTAACTCCTCTTTTAAGTTAAGACTCTTGGTCATGTAGTCTTGACTTAACCCATCGGAATTGAGTTTAACCCGCCGCAACAAAGGCCTACCGTCCTATTTCTTTACGCAGATTCTGCCACACCTGATGCACTTTATTCCATTCCTGTTTTAGCCATTCGCCCTCTCTTACATTCAGCCAGGCCAATCTTCGCCTGAACACATTGTGCTTAAGATATGGCCAACGCTCCAGGTGAACCAGTCCGGCCAGCGGCCATGAAAAGAATAGCACCATCAACACAGGCCAGGTAAACATACCGGTGAGGGCCAAAATGATCAGCAAAATGAAATACCAAACGGGCAAAACGATAAGACCTCCCACAAAACGAACCGTGGATAAAAATCCGGGGTCGACCACTTTCTTCAGTAGATAATGCCTGATAAACTGATCGGGAAGATAGTGCACCAACACGCTGTACCAGGTAAACGGCCAGGTGAGCATCACCCACATTGGAGTTCTGAGCCCGGTAAGCGGCTGCCAGAAAGGGATTTTCTTGCTGTCGGCCAGCGATATCCACCGGTTTAAGGCCAGGGTCCATTCATTCCACAGATTGGCATGGTGCTGCCGTATGGTATTCAGGTACTGCGTATGCTGCTTTTCAAAACTGTAGCGAAATGAAGGTGATTGCAGGCCGGGTGGTTTCCCTGTGGAAGCTGCCAGCAACCACTGCATCGAATTTTCATACATGTCGGCATCATCATGAGGGAAATGCACCATGAGCTGACCCATGGCACTGTGAATATCCTCCATCAGTCTGTTCATGGCCAGCACCGGCTTGCGGTCATACAGTCCGCTGTACTCGCTGATCATAATGGGTGGCCCGTATTTCAGTACCACATCGGCCCTGAACTCCGATACGGAAGTATAAGTAAGTCCCACGGGGACAATGGCAATATCGCGCCGGCCGCTGCGCTCCCAGGCATCAAAGGCAAATCTGGCCAGTCCTTTGCGCAAAGGAAGCAGTTTGCGCCCCTCCACCTGAATGCCTTCGGGGAAAATACCGGCCATGCGTCCCCGGGCCAGTTGAGCCGCAATAAAGTTAAACGTTTCTTCATTTTTCATCATCAGGTGCTTGCCGTCGCGCGGGCGGTAAATGGGAAGCATCCTCAGAAAGCGGAAAAAGGCTGCGGCGGCAGGGTGCTTGAATACATCGGCTCGGGTTACAAAGTACGGGAGCTCATGCAGTCGGGTGAGAATGTGGAGCGGGTCCATCAGGGCGTTCTGGTGATTGCCCGCTAAGATCACCGGCATATTGCGGGGAACGTATTGGGTACCGGTTACCTGTGTCCTGCGCTGATATATGCGCAATCCCAGATAAACGTACTCCCTCAGGGGAAGTAATACCAGCGTTCTTATGGTTTTAACCTTGAATCGCGCCATGCAAAAAACAATGCTATACCGAGGCCTGACACCATGTGCCACACTCCCCACAGTGCGGCGATCATGGCCATGCCTCCCATCTGATCAAAAAATGTAAAAATAAGCACCAGACCCAGTCCGCTGTTTTGAATTCCCGTTTCAATCGACAAAGTACGCCGGTCTTTGGTGGGAAGTCCGGCGGCAACGCCCGTCAGGTAACCCACAGCCAGAGCCAGACTGTTTTGCAAAAATACCAGAACAAACAGCACAGTGAAAAATTCAAAAAGCAGATCGAGATTGTTCAATACCGCAATCACAATGAGGCCCATAAACAGCAGCACGCCTCCCACCTTGAAATAGACAGAAAGACGCATGGCCATGGCAGGATACAATGCCCGGGTAATCATGCCCAACAGCAGCGGAACTCCCAGTATTAGCATCACCAGCCTGGCCAGCACCCAGCCATCCACCTCAATAGTACGGATCAGGTCGGCAGCAGGCGGATAAGAGCGGCTGAGCAGACTGAACACGAGCGGGGTCATAATAACGGCAAGCAGCGTTACCACGGCAGTCATACTCACCGAAAGTGCCGGATTACCCCTGGCCAGCATGGTAAAAAAGTTAGACATGTTTCCGCCCGGGCAGGCAGCCACTATAAACATCCCCAATGCAAATGCCGGATGCGGCTGCAAAGCATAAACCATCCCCAGCGTAAGCAGGGGAAGCAGAATATACTGGCTTCCCAGCCCTGCCAGTGCGGAAGTTGGCTGCCTGATGATGGCTTTAAAATCCGCAGGCTTTATCTCCAGCGCCACCCCGTAAATAATTACGGCCAGCAATATATTCAGCAGATCGAGATCGCGCTCGCTGAAATTGATCTGCACATGGTCAATCTCCGGCATTGCCCCTTGTAGTTTAGTGGTTCCCGACGCGCAAAGTAAAGCTTTTCAGCGGGATAAGCTGCACCCGTAAACAAGGGGAAAAAATGCCAAAAAAATAAGGCAGGCAATGGTTGCAATAATTAAAAAGCCGCTTATCTTTGCACTCGCCAACGCGCAAAAGCGGGAGTAGCTCAGGGGTAGAGCACAACCTTGCCAAGGTTGGGGTCGAGGGTTCAAATCCCTTCTCCCGCTCATTTCAAACTTTTTTACCACTTCAAGTCAGGACATTACTCAGCACCGGTGACGGATGTCACGGCTGTGTACTTTCCTCAGTTTCTGGCCGGTTGGGTTTTATTGGGGATATCTCTTTGTTGCCGCCCTCCGGGCGGTGTAGCTTTGATGGCTTCGTTGTCCTGTAATCAGCCTGCTCCCCTCTTTTTTTCAATATTGCTGACTGCATAAAATATGAGCCATTCCGATTGACCGGAATGATAAATCTGACGCTTGCTGTGTGCAGGTCTTAGTGGGCCTTCAGCATGTTTTCAACCTGCCTGATATCGGCATCCGACTCGGACGGATCGATGCCCAGCAATCGGGCGATCAGCACGTACAGATGGAGGTTCTCCAGGGCAGGAGCTACATGACCTTCGCGAAACATGGGCCCGGTGGCGTAAAAAATGCCGTGCATATCGGGATGCAGATTGTCATACCCGTGATTGCCCTTCATGGTATAATTGCGCCAGCTCCAGCCTATAGTCCAGCCCGGATCGGCCAGGATAACCATATCGTTTACCCGGGGATGATGGCCATAATTGAGCCTTTCAGGTAATTCACCGGCCTTCCATACACTTACGTGGTCAATGGCTTGTAAGCCTTCGTACAACTCTTCGAGTTTTCCTTCCGCTGCTTTGATGTTCAGCATGGCTGTACTTCCGTCAAAAAAACTGATGAATGCGGTATCCACATGCTCATCCAGGTTAATATGTCGCTCGGGGCTGATGTCGGTCATACCGTGATCAGACACTACAATAAAGTGAATGGAATCGCGGTGTGGCAGCGTATCGATACCGGCAAGAAACACGCCAATCAGGCTGTCCTTCATGGCCAGGGTACTCAGGGTCTTTTCACCCAAGGGTCCATGCCAGTGACCATCCGAATCCACCTGGTGATAGTACCATGTAATGAGGTGGGGACGCTCCCCGTGAGGGAGGTTCAACCAGTGGATCACGGTGTCAATTCTGTCACCGTAGGGAAAATCGCCCTGATATGCTTTCCAGTAATCGGGGCGAACTCCCTGTACATCGGCTTCGCTGCCCACCCAAAAAAAGGATGCCGTTTTCAGTCCGTGTTTGCCGGCCGTTACCCAGATGGGTTCTCCGCCATAGAATTTACCGTCGCGAACCGATTCCCGGTTGCTTTTATTGTAGTTCTCGTCCAGCACGGCACAGTAAAACCTGTTGGCCACAATGCCGTGATGATCGGGATACAGCCCGGTAGCCATGCTGTAATGGTTGGCAAAAGTACCGGTGGGGAACACCGGAATAAAGGCTTCTGCTCTTACACCTCCCGCTGCCAGCATGTCGAGATGTGGTGTTTGTACATGGTCAGGCTGGTCCCACCGAACCCCGTCCAGCGACAGTACCACCACGTAATACGGCGAATGTTCCTGCTGACTGTACAAGCTGACTGAGGTGTGCACAGTCAGGGTAACCAAAGCAATGAGTGACAATAAGAATCCGGGAACATTCTTTCGCATGACGGAGATTTGAGTGAAGGCCAAAAATACGACCTTCGGCCGGAAAACGGAAGCTGCTGCGTAAAGTTTGCGTTAAGCCTTGAGCTCTGAAAAGTGTGATCCAGGCACACAATTCCCGGCAGGTTCTTTTCCCGAAGGAGCATGATGCCGCTGGGGTGCATCTACGAATGCACTGAGTTGGGGACTTTGGCCAAAGCCAATTCCTTTACATCAGTACGAAGTACTGCCACAAAAAGTGATGTATAACAATAAACATCCAACACCGGCTTATCAGTAATTATACATCCGTTTTAATCCCTTGTTTGTTCCTGTGCCGGCACCCGATAGACAGGGTATCGCCGGTATCCCGGCTCACTGAACTCCGACCGCTCGTAAATATAGCGAAGCTGAGCCATCACATTGCCCGCAAAGTCGAGATCTTCGGCCTGCTTTTGCCTGAAAGCCGCCTTGAGATCGGGATCATCTTCCAGAATGTCAGGGGCGATGTCCTCAAACAGATAGGCCGAGAAAAACTCCTTGCGCTGCAAAATGCTGTTAAAATAGCCCCATGCGAAGTAACTGTCGGGGGCTTCCGGCTCCAGTGCGTGCATGATAAACGGAAGCCGACGCTGCCGGGCGGGAATATACCACCAGCCGGCCTGCACTTCGAGGCTGTCGGTGAATGACTCAAGGCTTACCGAAGTGTGCAGAAACCGGCCTTCAAACGGCGTGCCCAAAGTACTGACATCATGGATCCGGTAGTACTCGAGCAGCATGGTTCGCGAGGAATCCAGGGTGTACATTTCCACGTGATTATCGGCCAGTCGGTCCACAATTTCCGTCCAGGCTCGCGGAATGATGTAAGCCTCGGGAATGCTCACCTCGTGCTCGACTATGTAGTGATTGTAAAACGGGATATTGCGGCTGTATGGGCGGTTTATGTCATAGTACAGCCTTGGCTGCCCGGTAATCCGGCTGATGGAATAGCCGGCCTCATATCCCAGAAAAAAAACCGAGTCAACCTGTGAACGGTCTAAACTGAACCGCAGGGGAAATGAGTCGGCTTCCATCAGGTATTCACCGGCGCGGGCGTATGACTGCAACAGCGCCGCCCCATTATTGCGGTTGTACTCCATTACGGCCCACAGAAAAGCACCGGTAGCCTCCACCCGCTGATGATAGGGTTTGAGCATATGGGCCTCTGTCATAAAACCCAGCGAGTTGAACAAGGCTGCATAGCCGGTGGAAAATCGCGGGAGATCATTGAATCCCGCAATTCCGTGATCGGGTATGCCGCGAGTGTACACGTAAGGGCACATGGGGTAGCCGGCCTCTTCCATGGTCTGGTAAAGGAAGGGTTTCAGGTTGCGATTGAGCAGGTTTCTGAGCGGCAGGGGTAGTTTTTCGTGCTGCGTGGCCAGCAGAGTCATTACATGCTGGTAATCAGCACCGTTGGTAGTATGGGTATCAATGAAGATGTGGGGGCGCCAGCGAGAAAACAACCGGTGAAATGCCCGGGCATTTTTGCTGTCGCTTTTCATAAAATCGCGGTTGAGATCCAGGTTGTTCGCATTGCCCCTAAAGCCGTAGCTCTCAGGTCCTATCTGGTTAACGCGGGTGGTGCTGTTGCGCTGTAAAGCTCCGCCAACATTGTACACCGGAATAATGACCACAATGGTCTGATTGAGAAAAGTGTGGTTTGCCGGTTCAATCAGCAGTTCGCGGGCAAAAGCCATACTGGCGTCAATTCCACAAGGCTCACCGGGATGGATGCCATTGTTGATCATGATAACACGGTAACCGCGGTTGTGCGCAGTATCCGGCTCAAATATGCCATCGCGTGAAATAACGACGGCATGCAGGGGCTTGCCCGAATCGGTTTCGCCAATTTCGAGCAGCCGCATTGCCCGGTAACGCAGCGACAAGCGGTAATAAAAATCAATCACTTCGTCGTAAGTGGCTGTTGTATTGCGCAGGGTGTCTGCTTCAAACGGTGTGATAAACATGCTGCGCTCCGTGGCGGGATCGCGTTCCTCCACATTGCATCCGGCCCCAATCAAAATGAGCAGCATTAAAGGCAAAAAACGAGATTTCATCCTTTAAATTTGGGCCAAGTTAGCCAATTTTCAAACAACCTGTCGTTATATAACATCCGGCCCGGTTTGCACTCATCCCGTTCCGGGTTCTTTAATCCGCTTATGAAAAAAGCCAAAAACAAACAAACCCGCACCAGTTTTACTGCCACAGCCAGTACCGCGCTAAACGTTATTGACGTGGAAGACAATCATCACAGATACCGGGCAAACGGCTTTGGGGCTGATTTGAAGCTGTGGATGTTATTATTGTGTATAGCTCTTTGTGGGCATTTCCCCGGTTTGGCTTACGGCCAGGGAGAGGTAGTCAGTGACACCTCCCTGATGTTCAGCATTTGGTTTCCTTCCACACCCCAAAAACAGCAGCAAATTATTGACACCGATTTTGGCGAGGTGGAAGTGACCGCATACAGTCTGCAACCCAATGACAAAAATGAACCGGCACTTTTGTACCGCATCGCCTGTACGCGCTATCCCAGAGAAATTTTAACGCGCGATTCCGTTGAGTTGGCTGCAATTCTTTTGGAAGCTGTTCTGGAACAGGCTCTGGAGCGCGACGGCGGCACACTGATGTACCAAAGTGATATCAGCCACCGGGCTTATCCCGGTCTGCTGTGGCGTATCAGGCTTCCCAATGAACGTCATCAGATTTATGCCAGAGCCTTTGCCATTGATGACCGAATCTTTACACTGGTAGTGTACATGGCCGGCCGCAGATCGGAAACGGTCAACAGCACGCGCTTCTTTGAATCCTTTAGCGCCCGCTAAACAGCGGGATCAAGGGCTCTTTGTTGCTCAGCCATGCTTTTGTTCAATTGGCAGGCAGAAAAAATCCGTCATTCGAATCACTTTGTCATCTGTACGACAAAATTTCTGTTTTTAATCCTAGAGAGGTTTTTTGTTTAAGTATTTAACAGCAACTGTTAAACAATCTTGGATTTTCCCAGTTAGTTGTGCGATTGACGAACAGCCAATCAGTACTAAACAAAGCTGAAATTCCATGAACCAGCCCTTTCCTAACCACTAAACAACAATAGCTTATGAAACATCTGAATCTCTTTTTCTCACTTCTGCTGATGGCACCAATGGTACTCAAGGCCGGCAGCTACACCATTGCTGATGACGATCTCGGTTTTTCTCCAGGTCAACTTACAATTCAAGTTGGAGATACTGTTTACTTTGACCTTATGATGTCCCATGATGCCATTCAGGTTTCTGATGCCGATTGGTTGGTTGGAGATCCACTGCCCCTTTCCGGAGGGTTTTCAACACCTTTTGGAGGTGGCATGGTAGTTTTCACCGAACCCGGAGAGTATTTTTACGTGTGTACCCCCCATGCAGCCGCAGGCATGAAAGGCGTGATCACAGTTCTTGACAACAACTCCGATCCCGCACTTGCCCGGGCACAGATCATTCACAACAGCCCTTCCCCTACTGTAGATATTTGGGTGAACGGAGTACTGCTTGTTACAGAATTTGAATATCGCAGTGCTACGCCTTATGTGGATGTGCCTGCTGAGGTAGAACTCAACATAGTGGTAGCTCCTTCTCCAAGTACCTCGCCGGCAGACGGTGTGGCTGCTTTTACCGCAACCCTGGATGAAGATGGAACCTATGTGATCATTGCCAGCGGAATTGTTGGTGACAGTGTAAGCCCTTTTGCGCTAGCTGTGTATGACATGGGGCAGGAGGCATCATCACTGCCTGTAACTATCGACATTTTAGGCTATCACGGTGCAACCGATGCCCCGGTCATCGATCTTTATGTTCGCGACATGGGCCCGTTTGTGACGAATGTAGCTTACAATCAGTTTACGGGATACAATCCGGCCATTCCGGGCAATTACATTCTGGATGTGAGTGTGGCCGGAGACTCTGCCAACATTGTGGCTTCATTTGAAGCAGACCTGTCAACGCTGGCCGGAGAAGCGGCAGTAGTGTTGGCATCCGGTTTTGTAGCTCCGGATCCGGGGCAGCCGGCATTTGGATTGTTTGTCATTTTACCGGAAGGGGATGTGATTGAATTGCCGGCTTACAATGATCCTGTATTTGCCCGGGCGCAAATCATCCACAACAGTCCTTCCCCCACCGTAGACATCTGGGTGAACGGCGAACCATTTGTCATCGATTTTGCATTCCGCACCGCTACTCCTTTTGTAGATGTTCACGCTGAAGTGGAGCTCGAGATCGTGGTAGCTCCTTCTCCCAGCACTTCACCGGCAGACGGAGTGGCTACTTTTACAGTATCCCTGGACGAAAACGAAACTTATGTGATCATAGCCAACGGCATTGTGGGCAATGCAGATGCACCCTTTACTCTCGACATCAAAACTGGTGCTCAGGAAGCTTCCACGTCCACTGATTTTGAGTTCTTCATTATGCATGGCTCACCCGATGCGCCTGCAGTAGATGTAGTTGCTCAGGGCGTAGGTCCCATACTCACCAATGCAGCTTACGGCGACATTTCCGGTTACATTCCGGTTCCTCCGGCAGCTTATTTACTCGACATTTTGCCGGCAGGCAGCAGTGATGTGCTGGTTACCTATCAGGCAGATGTTTCGGGTTTGGGTGGCGAATCCGGTGTGGTGTTTGCCAGCGGCTTTTTGGGTCCAGACGCCGATGATCCGCTGTTTGGGCTGTTTCTTACCCTTGAAGATGGCACTACTGTACCATTGCCGCTGTTTGTAGGCACAAGTAACAGGGTACTGGAAGGAAATGTCCGGTTGTTTCCAAACCCTGCATCGGACTTCATCGACCTCCATGTTTCAGATGCCCTTGCCGGCACTGCCGTAATCAGCATCATTGATGTAGCCGGCCGCACAGTACAGTCTGAAACGGTCAACCATCAGGGGGAGATCATAACCAGGCTCAATATTGACCGGCTGAATTCCGGTAAATACTACGTGGAGATCATGCAGGCTGGAAGATCGATGGCAGTTCCGCTGATCAAACGATAAATTCAATTGCTTTTCATTATCTTGGGGGCCGTGAAAAATTCACGGCCCTTTTTTTTATAGTAAACACGCTGAGTAATGTGCGGCAGGTTTTCCCTTTCAAAAACAGAAAAAGAACTGGAAACGCGGTTTAATGCCCGTTTTTATACCGAAGATCTGGAACGGTATCAGGTTTACGACAACTACAATGTAGCTCCTACCCACATAATGCCCGTTGTAGTGCAGGGAGCACTTCCCGTAATCAGGATGTTCAGATGGGGCCTGATCCCGTCGTGGAGTAAAACGGCCAAAACGGCCTACAATATGATCAATGCCCGCGGTGAGACCATAGAGGGAAAAAACACCTACCGCAAGCTGATCAATAGTCACCGGTGCGTGGTTCCCATGGACGGATATTATGAATGGAAACGGGACGGAAAAGCCCGCATACCCTTTTATATTCATCGCAAAGATCACGGCATTTCCGGTGCTGCCGGACTATGGGAACACTGGAATGATCAGGAAGGCGGAGAAAGTATCCATACCTTTACCATCATCACCCAGCCGGCAAAAGGGATGCCCGCTGACATTCACGACAGAATGCCACTCATCCTTGACCGCGAAACAGAGTCCTGGTGGCTGAGCGAGGATGTGATACAACAAAATGACATCAAAAACCTTATGGAAGCCTTTAAGGCAGATGACCTTTTTTACTATCGCGTGAATGCTGCCGTCAACAAGGTACAGAATAATCATCCCGGACTTATTGAACCTGAGGCCGACCAACAAACCTTGTTTTGACATGTACATACCCCGCCAATACAAACTGGAAAACTTAGATCAGGTGCGCGATCTGATCTCGCAACATGGGTTTGCCCAACTTGTTTCAACCGCGCCCGACGGCACCCCCATAGCCACGCATATTCCCCTGATGCTGATCCGCAATGTACAAGGCACAGAAGTTCTGACCGGTCACATGGCCAGATCCAACGAGCAATGGCGAGGTTTTGAGGCCAGGCCCAAAGTTCTGGCCATTTTTCAGGGGCCGCATACCTATGTTTCCAGCTCGTGGTACGCCAAAGAGAATGTTTCCACCTGGAACTATCTGGCCGTTCACATCACCGGCACTGTGGCGCAAATTGAAGGCCGGAAACTGCTCGACTCCCTGAAGCTTCTGACCGATAAGTACGAGCAACATGAAAAACAGCCCAGATGGTACGACAGTCTGAGTCCGGATATGATCAACAGGGAGATCAGGGGACTGGTGGCTTTTGAAATCAGTATCGACAAGATTGAGGCCGTAGCCAAACTCAGTCAGAACAGGAACCCTGAGGACTTTCAAAATATCATCCGCAAGCTGGAAGAACGGGGTGATGAACAGTCATCAGGAATAGCCGAAGCCATGAAAAAAAACCAAACCTGACGGCAAGTTATTCAGTACGTCACGGGTTGCCCTCAAGCTCTCTCCAACACCACGGCATACCCTTGTCCGACGCCGATACACATAGTTACGAGGGCATAGCGCAAATTTTTCTGTTGTAGTTCCAGGGCAGCGGTATGCAGAATTCTGGCTCCGCTCATGCCCAGAGGGTGGCCCAATGCAATAGCCCCGCCATTGGGATTAACCCTGGGATCGTCGAAATCAACTTCCAGTGCTTTTAGGCATGACAAGACCTGAGCGGCAAAGGCTTCGTTCAGCTCCAGAATGTCCATATCATCCAGGCTGAGGCCGGCTTTTTGCAGGGCTTTTTGCGAGGCCGGCACCGGACCTATACCCATGATGCGCGGTTCAACACCGGCAACGGCAGAACTCACAATTCTGGCCAGGGGCTTCAAGCCATGATTTTGTACAGCATGGCCCGATGCCATCAGCAGGGCAGCGGCACCATCGTTCAAGCCACTGGCATTGCCCGCGGTCACGGTACCCCCTTCTTTTCTGAATGCCGGCCGAAGTTTGGCCAGTCCTTCAAAGGTGCTTTCGGGACGTATAAATTCATCAATGGCAAAAACCAGGGGGTCTTGCTTGCGGCGGGGTATCTCCACCGGGACAATTTCCATGCCCAGGCGCCCCGATTGAGTGGCGCGGGCAGCTTTCTGCTGAGAAGCCAGCGAAAACAGATCCTGGTCCTCGCGGGAAATACCGTACTGATCAACCAGGTTTTCAGCGGTTTCGCCCATGCCTTCCGTGCCGTACATATCCTGCATTTTCCTGTTCACAAAGCGCCAGCCGAAACTGCTGTCGTGCATTTCGGCATCTCGCCCAAACGGCATGGAAGTTTTGGATATCACCCATGGGCCCCGGGTCATATGCTCTACCCCACCGGCAATAAACACATCGCCGTCGCCGGCCTGAATAGCCCTGTGGGCATGGATTGCCGCCGACATGCCCGAAGCACAAAGTCGGTTCACCGTTTCGCCCGGCACGGTATGCGGCAGCCCGGCAAGCAGCAAAGCCATACGGGCAACATTTCTGTTGTCCTCGCCGGCCTGATTGGCACAGCCCATAATCACATCGTCCACAAGGCCGGGGTCGATTCCCGGATGCTTTTTCATGATGCCGGCGATAACATGGGCAGCAAGGTCATCGGTTCTTACCGGTGCCAGTGTTCCGCAAAACTTTCCAATGGCGGTTCGCACCCCGTCTATGATATACGTCTCTTTCATGGTTTCTGTATTTGTTCGTCGGTCCAGCTTTTTGATGTTCGGTACACAGTGCCGCTGAACACGGCTATTTTTTCCTGATGTTGATTGGTTATAGAGATATGATACATAGCAGTTTTTGGGCCGAGGTGTTCCTCGGCTGTAAAACAGATGAGCCTGTCCCCTGCCCTGGCGGGCCTGAAAAAGGACACTGATGATTGCACAGTAACTGCCTGCCGTCCGTGTGCATTAGCCGCAAAAGCCAGTGCGCTGTCGGCCAGGGAAAACGCAATACCGCCATGGGCAATGCCAAAACCATTGGTCATTTCCGGTCTCACTTCCATTGTCAACACTACAGCACCGGGCTTAACCTCCGCCACCTCAATGCCCAGCCACTGACTGAAAGCATCTTTGGCGTACATGCCCTTGCGGACAATGGCATCGTGATCCGGCAACTGGTCTTCACTCATGGCTTAAAAGAAAGTTTCGTTCTCTGCACACATTCTGCGGAGCAGTGGACTGCAACGATAGCGGTCTTCATGGTAAATATCGTACAACGCGTCAATCTTATCGGTCACGTTGTCAATTCCCCATTCATCGGCCAGGGCCAGCAAGCCTTTGGGGTAATTGACACCCAGCGTCATGGCCAGTTCTATATCCTGCTTTGAAGCCACCTGCCAAAACAAAGCATCAGCAGCTTCGTTGATCAGCATACACAATATGCGCCGGTAAATGGCCTCCAGTAGCTGCTCATCCCCTTCAGGCTGAGGCATGCTTTCGCTGTAGTTGTAGTAGC
Organism: Saprospiraceae bacterium; assembly: GCA_050485785.1. Classification (GTDB taxonomy): domain Bacteria; phylum Bacteroidota; class Bacteroidia; order Chitinophagales; family Saprospiraceae; genus JBJHCA01. The sequence continues at coordinate 29,063 of JBJHCA010000025.1, forward strand.
CCCGTCCGGTTTTACGACCCAGCCAGCCGGCATCTGCCAGGCGTTTCTGGGTAAAACTGGGTTTGTACCGGGGGTCGTAGTAAAAGGCTTCATACACCGTGGCCGTCACAGTGTAATTCACGTCATTGCCTATGAAGTCCATCAATTCAAACGGACCCATTTTGAAGCCCCCCAGTGTTTTCATGGCGTGATCAACAGTAGCGGGTGATGCCATGCCTTCGTCGAAAATCCTGAGTGCCTCACCGTAAAACGGGCGGGCTATCCGGTTGACTATGAAACCCGGAGTGTCTTTGGCAAGCACGGGAACTTTCCCCCATTCCTTCATCAATGAAGTACATTGGGATACCAATTCAGGATCGGTCTGTAGTGCCGGCACTACCTCCACCAGTTTCATGAGGGCAGCGGGATTAAAAAAATGCAATCCCACAAAGCGTTGCTGATGCTTCAGGCATGAAGCCAGTGCCGAGACTGACAAAGAACTGGTATTGGTGGCTATAATGGCCATTTCGTCCACTATGCTTTCAAGCTGAGTAAAAACCTTGAGTTTAATATCGACATTTTCGACAATGGCTTCGATCACCAGGCCGCATTCGGCCATGGATTCTAATGAGGCTGAATAGTGCAGCCTATTCAGCGTGTTTTCAGCTTCCTGTGTGCTTAGTTTGCCTTTTTCGGCCATCCGGTTGATCATCTTTTCGAGGAAGGCCGATGCGTCATTGATTTGTCCGGCAGCGGTGTCATAGGCCATCACCTGATGGCCGGCCAGTGATGCCACCTGCGCAATACCGCGGCCCATGGAGCCCATCCCGATTACTCCGATTGTCATTTTCATGGTGCTGTTATTTGGAACCGGAAGTGCCCGGCTTCGCTTTTCTGAAATTTCCGGGTTTGAATTTTTTCTTTCCGGCGTGGTTATTGTTCCGCTGTTTGGTTTTGCGGTCGGGTTTATGGTACTCGGGCCCCGGGCCCAGATTTTCAGGCAACGCTACCTGTTCTATTGCACGGCCGATCAGTTCTTCGATTCTGGCCCAGCGTCTGAAATCCTTTCCGCTAACAAAGGAAATGGCCGTACCGGTTGCGCTGGCTCTGGCAGTGCGTCCCACCCTGTGAACGTAGTCTTCAGGATCGCCCGGAACGTCGTAGTTCACCACCAGATCAATGCCCTCTACATCGATACCGCGACTGAGAATATCCGTACCGATGATGATCTGAATTTTTCGGTGTTTAAAATCGAGCAGCATGCGTTCCCTGTCTGTCTGTTCAAAGTCAGAATGGAAGGCTTCAACTTTGAAGTTTCGCCGTTTCAGTGTGCCGGCAAGTCTGTTGACGGCGTCTTTTTTGCCGGCAAAAATAATGACAGAGCGGTAATCCTTCTTTTTGAGAATATTGAGCAGGAGTGCTTGCTTCTGTTCATCGTGGGCCATATAAACCTGCTGTTGGATACCTTCGGCAGGCATATCCGGTGAAAGAACGATCTCCTCAGGTTCTTTGAGGATCCGGGAGGCCAGCTTCCTGATCCGCGGTGGCATGGTAGCCGAAAACAGCAACGTTTGCCTTTCACGCGGCAGCATATCAATAATGCGGACAATATCATCGTAGAACCCCATGTCCAGCATGCGGTCAGCTTCATCGAGTACAAGATGCTTCAGACCGGTAAAGTTAACCTTGCCCGAAGCGATCTGGCTGATCAGTCTGCCAGGAGTTGCCGTAATGATATCCGCCCCTTTGAGCAGGGCGTTTTTCTGTTTGTCCCAGGTATGCCCGTCACCGCCACCATAAATGGGGATTGAGCTCACCCCGGTAAAATAGGCAAAGCCTTCAATCTGCTGATCAATTTGCATAGCCAGTTCCCTTGTGGGGGCTATAATCAGTGTATTGATCCCCCCTTTTGGCGATCCAATGATCTTGTGCAAAATGGGGAGAACAAATGCAGCCGTTTTGCCGGTTCCCGTTTGTGCACAGGCAATCAGATCGCGTCCTTGTAAAATGAGTGGAATTGCTCTTTCCTGTATGGGAGTGGGAGTATCAAATCGCATGGCATCCAGGCCCTGCTGCAATTCATCCCGTAAGTTAAAGTCTGTGAATTTCAAGCTGTATTTTTAGTGTGCAAAGATACTGATTTTAATGAATTTCGCATTGGCCATAGGTGCAGTCTTCAGTTTATTCTGTTGCAGGGTTGCAGGACAGTTCTTTTTGTGATTGCTTTATGGCAAAACATACCGGCAACCTGCCATAAATACTATATTTACACAAACTGATATCACCATCATCGTGCATCGCATTCTGCTTGTTTTACTGTTCATTTGCCCGGCCATGTTTGCCATGGCACAGGATGTCATTAACGAGTTGCGGGTAATCACCAGTCCGGAGCAATCACTGGCTGCCCGTATTGCCATGATCGACTCGGCATCTGAAAGCATAGTAGTGAGTGTTTATATTTTTGGTGAGGATCTTTCATCGCTGTATGTACTTCAAAAGCTCAAAGGTGCAGCACAGCGGGGTGTCAATGTGAGGGTCATCATTGATGGTCTCAACAACCATATCCCCGGCAACATCATGGGCCATTTAATGGAAACCGGAGTTAATTTCAGGATTTACAACCCAGTGCGTTTTCGTTTTCCGCTTCGCCGCAATCTGGCACGTATGCACGACAAAGTAATACTGACCGATAACCGGCATTTTTTAACGGGTGGCAGGAATATCAAAGATGCTTATTACGGACTGGATGATCGCAATTTCAGGGATCGCGACATTTACATCAGTGGTCCATTGGCCGGTGATGTAAAAATTTACCTCGACAGTTTGTGGGCCAATCCGGTACTGAAGGAGCCCAAAATCAGGAAGAACCACCGGAAATGCTTTCAGACTGCTGCCCGGCAACTGCGCGATGCAGCCCTTGAATTTGACAATATGAATGCGGCTCCGGAAAAGCCATTGGTGGAATTCATGCTGACTGAAGATGACAACAAATTTATTGCCGATGTGCATGGGGGGGCAGGAAAAATTGAAAAGGTAACCACGGAAAAAGTGTATGCCACTCTGGCTGCTGCACAGTACCGGATTATGATCGAGACTCCGTACCTCGTAGTGGACGATGTTTTTCTTGACCTTCTCACTGAACTCAGGTCTCGCGATGTTAACATCACCATTATCACCAATTCACTGGCCACCACTGATGTGGTTATTGCCCATGGTGCTTACCTGCACACCAAAAGAAAACTATTGCAGCTGGGAATCCACATATACGAGTATTACAGTGCCAATGAGATGTTTCACAGCAAGACATTTCTGATAGACAGCAGTATTGTGCTTGCCGGTTCATACAATTTTGACAATCTGTCGCGGTACACCATCAGCGAATCCATGGTAAGGGTGAATGACAAAGCCGTAGCCGCCTTTATTGAGTTTCTGATGGCCGAGAACATGGCCCACAGCATGAAAATTAATCCGGAAACTCATCGCCCTGAAGGCTCCGTTCTAAGACATCCCGAATCCGGTTTTAGCAGATTGTTTCTGCTAAAGATCACTGAGTGGTTTATTGCTCCGCTGCTTAAACGCTTTTTGTAAAATGCCCGGGCAAATGATTTCTGCCGCGATGAATAGTGGCTACATCAGACATTGAGGAATAAAATAGCTATGCCAAAATAGATCAGCAGGCCAGTGATATCCACGATGGTTGTAATAGCGGGGCTGGCTGCCACGGCCGGGTCACCGCCAAATGCCCGCACAATGAGGGGCAGTGTTCCACCAATGATGGTAGCCGTAACAATCTGTATGGCCAGTGCTCCGGATATGACCATACCCAACTGCAACAAAGTGTGTCCTACTGGAAGCGTCGCACTCCAGCTGAGTAAAAACACTTTGCCCAATGCCAGTATACCCAGCACTACAGCAAGCAGCAATGATACCTTAAACTCTTTCAACACAATGCTGGTCCAGTTTTTGACGGTGATCTGGCCCAGAGCCAGGGCTCTGATCACCACCGTAGCGGCCTGGCTGCCGGTATTACCGCCACTGTCAGCCATCATGGGGATATACAGTGCCAGAATCACCATGGCTTCCAGTGTTTCTTCAAACTGATGAAGGATTATCCCTGAAATAAGCCCCAGTATAGCCAGGGATGAAAGCCAAACAATCCGCTTTTTGAAGTGGCCCAGAGAGGAAGTGTGCATGTAATCGAGCTCATCCCCTGCCGGCATGATACCCATGAACTTTTCCATGTCCTCGGTATGCTCGGAGCGGATTACTTCAAGAGCGTCATCGTGATTGAGAATTCCCACCAGTTGATGACGGTGATTGACCACGGGAATGGCTACCAGGTCGTATTTTTCAATTTTTCGGGCTGCGATTTCCCGGTCTTCTGAAACTTCAGAGTACACAAAATCCTCATTCAGAAAAGACGAGATCTTCTCGTCAGGGTCGGCCATAATGAGGTTCTTAAGCGTGATGAACCCAAGAAGTTTGCGGTTTCGGTCAACTACGTAGATGTAGTATATCATTTTTTTGGACGGCGCATCTTCCCTTATCTTGGCCAGTGCTTCCCTGGCCGTCATGTTTTCGGTTACCGTGGAATAGTCGGTGTTCATTACCCCACCGGCCGTTTCAGGCGGGTAAGCACTCAACTGGATAACGTCGTTTCTTACGCTTTTGGAGAGGTAGGGCAAAAGCATCACCTGATCTTCAGGCTTCAGCGCCTGATAAAAGTCGGCCCTTACATCGGAGTACATCTGGTTGAACAGCGAGGCAAAATGGTGGATTTCCATCTCCTCAAACAATTCCTTTTGCAGTTCTAGGCTGAAGTCAGACACAATGACCCCCTGTTGATCGGGCTCAAATAGGGCAAGAATGTTTACAATGTCCTCCGTTTCGAGCTCGGCCAGAATTTCTGCCACTTCCACCGTAGGCATGCGCTTCATTTCCTCTACAATGGCAGGCCTGGTTTCAGCATGTAAAAGATCCTTGATTTCGATATCGTTGATGATCATAGTTTTGCTGTTTTATGGTGGGCAAAGTGCCCAGCTGTAAATTTAACGGGGAATGATTTTTAAGAAGCAACGAAACTCAGTTCGCCAGCGTGTATATGTGTCTGTTCAGATACGCATGATACCCGGCAACACCTTTTAACGCTTGCGGCGGATACCTTTACAGGGGCAATGCTGCATTGGGGAGGTAGAGTACACAAAAAGATATCCCAAAAAAATACAGCACCCCAAAGTGTCCTGCAAACTGCGCTATAACCGGGCCGCGGTCATACATTGCGCAATCTCAGCTTCATCCCGGATCGATGTGAAGTGCCGCTGAAAAATCCCGGAGTGCGGGAAGCCAATTCAATAAGATAGCCAACATACAAGACGGTTTAGGTGGCAGTAACCGTCTTCCACAATGAAAACGGCCGCCGGTTAATGTATCCGTTTTCGACCAATGATATCCATGAAGCTCAACAATAGTGAGGGTGCAAATATAAATGTTCATCCTAAAAATACCGCCCGGTGCATTAAATTTACGTTTTCATCATCTTGTGCTGCCGGCAGGCAGCCGGGCAAACCGAATACTGGCATGGATAAAAAGACACTTCTCAGTCACCTTCATATTGTAGAACTTGGCAGTGTGCTGGCCATTCCGGCGGTGGGCATGTTTTTTGCCGAGTGTGGTGCCAGGGTCACCAAAGTTGAAAATCCACACACCGGCGGTGATGTAACCCGGCAGTGGAAGCTGGCTGCTGAGCCTCAGCACTCTCCGGTTTCAGCTTATTATGCTTCAGTGAATTTCGGGAAGGACGTGGTTTACATCGACCTGAAAACCGAAGAAGGTTATCTGGAAGTGATGGACTTAATTTCAAGTGCGGATATTGTGTTATTCAATTTTCTTCCGTCCACGGCAAAGAGGCTGAAACTTGATGAAGCAAGCATCAGATCACGTTTTCCGCACGTGATTACAGGCCGCATAAGCGGCTATGGAAAGGAAAGCGAATCACCTGCTTTTGACCTGCTTCTTCAGGCCGAAACCGGTTTCCTGGCCATGACAGGCACCGGTCCGGGGCAATGGGCTAAACTGCCGGTGGCATTTATCGACTTGTTTGCGGCCCATCAGCTCAAAGAAGGCCTGTTACTGGCTTTGATGCAAAAGGCTCAGACAGGAAGCGGAAGTTCTGTTCATGTTTCCCTTTACCGGGCAGCCATGGCTGCCATGGCCAATCAGGGCAGTAACTGGCTCAATGCCGGCCATGATCCCGGGCCCATGGGATTGCTTCATCCCAATATCTGCCCCTACGGTGAAACACTCATTTCCGGCGATCATGCCACATTTGTGTTGGCTGCAGGCACCAATAAGCAGTTCAGGGCACTGTGCAGGGTTCTGGATACTGAACATACTGCCGATGACCCGCGCTTCAGTGACAATGCACAACGCGTAAAGCACCGCAAGGTATTGCAGGATATCCTTCATCAGCAGTCGGGACGGTACAATGCCAACGAACTCCGCCGGAAACTGCAGGCTGAAGATGTGCCGGCAGCCTTGATCACTCCGGTATCAGAGGCTATCAGTAAGTACAGTGATCAGCATGAAGTGCTGAAATGGACATTTGGCGGCAAACAAAGCAAATTTATGCTTCCAACCGCTGTTTTTGACATCGAATAAGATGATTCCGATTTTAAGTATATAGCTTTTTTTTTACCTTAACGCGCTCATACAACGCAGTTATCGGCATGCGCCAACGATTATTATTGGTTAAGGGGGTCCTGATTTTTCTGATCGCCGGTCATACTTCACTCAATGCCAGCCACTTGGTAGGCGGAGAGCTGACATATTCCTGCCTTGGGTCTGCGCAGTATGAGATCAAACTGACCATTTACCGCGACTGTGATACCGGTATCCCCTATTTTGATAATCCGGCCCGAATTGGCATTTTCAATGAAAATGATGTATTGCAGTTCAGCATTTTTATACCCTTTCAGGGTATTGACGATACGTTGGCCATAGTATTGCCGGAATGCAATACGGCACCGGCCAATGTATGTGTTCATCGTACGGTGTATACGGCTACGGTGTTTCTTCCCTATCTGACAGGCGGGTATTATATCCGCCATCAGCGGTGTTGCCGTAACAACGACATCACCAATATCATTAATCCCGGGCAGTCGGGTACTACCTATGTGGCTCGAATTACGGAAGACGGCCTGATGGAATGCAACAGTAGTCCGGTTTTCAATCAGTTTCCTCCCCCTGTGATCTGCGTCAACCAACCCATTGAATTCGATCACTCAGCCATTGATCTCAATGGTGATTCTATAGTTTATGAGCTGTGTGATCCACTGATCGGGGCAACGGTGACCAATCCGGCTCCGGTGATCCCTTTCCCCCCTTTTTATACTCCCGTAACCTGGGTTGAAGGATATGGCCTCGAAAACCTTTTGCATCCGGTTTTACCCAATTCCCTGGTAATTAATTCCGCTACCGGATTGTTGACCGGTTTTGCACATATTCAGGGGCGGTTTGTAGTTTCCGTATGTGTGCGGGAATACAAAAACGGCGTATTGTTGGGCACCATTCAACGCGATTTTCAATATAACATTTTTTTATGCGGAGGCCCTCCACAGGCTTCATTCAATGTTGACGATGTTATATGTCACCAGAATCTGGAAGCTAAATTCATCAACACGTCTACGGGGCAAGCTAATCAGGGTATCACCTGGCAATGGGATTTTGGCACTGGCAGCACAGATCCAGGTAGCGCCGAAAAGGATCCCCTGTTTACTTTTCCCGATACCGGTACATATACTGTTACCCTGATATCTGAACCCAATACGCCCTGCGCCGATACCTTTCAGAAAACCATTTCCGTTTATTACCCCAGTATAGAACCCGATTTTACCTATGCCACCAACAATTGCGACACCCCTATTGTCCTTTTTCTCCAGGACATGTCCATTGATTCTGTTTCCGAACTCAATCAGTGGATCTGGGTGCTGGGTGCAGGTCAGGACACGGTTTACGGCGCACAGGCAGAAGTTGAAATTTCGCCCGGTGACTTTTTGGTTCAATTATATGTAGCCAATCAGATGGGGTGTAAAGCCAGCATCAGTAAAGCCATACAGGCTGAGCTACTTCAGTTTGGGCAACCACCGGACTTATGCATGATTGTCGGTGACACCACCACGCTGCAGCTCACCTCGGACCCGCTGGCACAAGTCATCTGGGGACCGGATTCACTGCTCTTTGGCGAAAACCCCAATGCTCCGCAGATCAGCCCGGAAAGCTCAACAGCATTTTACTTTTCGATTTTCGCATCATCCGGCGATACATGCAATATTGAAACACCGGTAATGGTCTATGTTGAAGACCCCATTGAGATTACAGGCCTCAATGAAACGTACTACAGTTGTGATGCTGAAATTGACATCCAGTTGAGTACCGGCAATCTGGAAGGCACTCTGAACTGGTTTTTCAGTGGTGACACCACGCCATTTTATACTGGTACTGAACCCGGAATTCTGCAGGTAGATGACTCGCTTCATCTCAATCTGGAATGGATCACCTTGAATGGCTGTGTTTTTCCCTATGAAGCCGCGATATACCACCTTATGGCCGGGCTTACTTTTGAAGCCCCGGATACCTGCTTGTTTGCCGGAGACTCTGTAATGCTCAGTGTTAATATGCATCATGCCGCGGGTGTTGTTTGGTGGCCCGATGAGTTTTTACCGGGCAGCGATCCCAATATGCCCTGGGTGGCACCACAAACTACCACCGAATACCAGTATGCCCTCATTTTTGCCAGTGGAGACACATGCCAATCCAATGATGTACTCACCGTATACGTGGATGAGCCTATTGAGCTGATCAACTGGCCACTGGCTCTGGACGTTTGCAGCCAGGAGGCATTCTATGAAGCCAATATCAATGGTGATCCGGTTTCAGTATACTGGTATATCCATGATTCGGGTATCCCTGAATTTTCGGGCCCTGTGTTTGGACCGATGTCGTTCAATGATTCAATACTGGCAATTATCGAGCTCATTTCATCGCAGGGATGTGTTTTGAGGGATAGCATTTTGTGGGTCGACAGAAGCTTTTTAACCGATGTACATATTGAAGATCCCGTTTGTCCGGGCGATTCCCTCGTTATTACTCTCAGCATGCTCCCCGACAGTACGGGCCAGATGATCTGGATCCTGGACGGTCAGATAGCAAGTACTGTCTGGCAGCCGGAGTTCAGTTTCGAAGCCTGGGAATCGGGTAACTTCAGCGTACAGATCACCAATGCTTTCGGCTGCGAGTTTACGGTAGAAAGCGAGTATGAGGTTTACGAAGATCTACCCCTGGCCGCCATACTGGCAGACCCTGCAACCATTTACCTGGGTCAGAGTACCACACTGACCGCACAGGTAGCTGCCGGAAGCATTTTTGAATGGCACCCGGGACACCTGGTTCATAACCCCGGATCAACTATAACGGATGCTACCCCGACAGAAACCACCACCTACGGCATACTGGTTGAGGATGAGCGGGGCTGCATCAGCACAGCTACCGTAACTGTTAACGTCTTACCCGTCATTTGCCGGGATCCCGATATTTTTATTCCCACAGGGTTTTCACCCAACAACGACGGCATCAACGACGAGTGGAAGATTGAAGCTCCGGCAGTAGACAATCTCCATGCGGTGGTTTTTGACCGCTGGGGCCGAATGGTGTTTGAAACCAGAACGCCCGATCAGGGATGGAACGGCACATTTGAAGGCAGCCCGTTGCCTCCGGATGTATACGCCTACCGGGTGGAAATACAGTGTATCGACGGTGAATGGTTTATTTATCAGGGCAATATAACGCTGTTGAGATAATGAAACACGGCTTTACTGTATTGGTGATCATTTTATGTTGCAGCCTGATGAAGGCTCAGGATCCTCATTTCAGTCAACCGCTTGAAATCAGATCGTGGTATTCACCGGCCATGCATCATCATCGGCTCAACGGCACGGTGTTTCACGCCGGCATCCGCGATCAGTGGCGCTCAGTGCCGGTTCCTTTTACCAGTGCAGTCTTATCC
>JBJHCA010000026.1:0-38984 GCA_050485785.1 Saprospiraceae bacterium
TAGCCAAAAACCCCGCCGCTGCCGCAGAACGGGCTAAAATGCCATCCATGGCAGAAAGCCATCAAACTCGTGCTTCGCACTCAAACAGCGATGGCTTTTTTCTCTGCCTTGAATGACATTTTTTCACTCCCGTTCTGCTAAGGCGGATTTTGTATCATTCACTCATTTTTAGCATTGTCAACTTTGACGTACACACGCAATCAGCACAGACAATTGGACCGATTTTCCGGCGGCCTTGGCCTAATACGGTGAAGGCCGGTCTTTTAACTTTTGTCACATGGCAAAGGCATCACAATCCCAAAGGGATTGCATATGTGTCAACCTCATGCCCTTTCACCGACCCATCACTCCACCACCCCCAGCCTACTGCGATACAATTGCCCGCTTTCGCCGTAGAGCACGGTGATGTAAATGACAGAGAAGTATGTCCGAAACGCAACCCGGGAGTACAGCTCATGAAGCTTATGGTGATAAAAAAACTTACCTCACCATAAATCCGGCCGGCATTGACTTGGCCGCTTGTATTCTAAAATATCTGAGCCCCTTACACTAAGGTCTCAGAAGGAAGTCGGAAGTGCGAAGGTTGCTGACCCGGGTGAGAACAGCTCCGGGGTAATCGTTGCGTATCTGAACCAGCAGTGCATTGGCTTCAAGCCGCGATGCAAAAGCACCTACCCTGAGGCGGTAGAAAGGCTCGGTGTATTCCCAATCAACTTTATACTGTGGGTATTTGCGCACAAATGCAGCACGAACCTGCTCTACCTGTGAGCGATTGGATGAGGCCAGCAATTGCACCCGCCAACCGCTGAGATCGTCCGCTTCGCGGAAATATGTCTGGTAGTTTTCCGACAGCCGTTCAATGGAAGGGTCAGCATCGATGCGAATAAGCCCCTGCGATAATGCATGGAACCAAAGCATTGTTGCCGGTATCATCAGAAAAAAGCGCATCATGGAACCTGTACTATTTGAACACTGCGGCTGGTACCTAAACGACTGGCACCGGCTTCAATAAAATCCAATGCCTGCTGCCGGGTTACAATGCCTCCCGACACTTTGATCCGTATAGCCGGATCGAGATTCCGCCGAAGCAGGGCAACCAGGTGAGTTCCCGAAATATTGCCGTTAAACCCTGAGGAAGTTTTTACAAAGTTGACTCCTACATCATTGCAAATAGAGCAGAGTTTGATGATCTCTTCATCGTTGAGCAGGGCCAGCTCAAGGATTACTTTGGCTACCTTGCCTTTAAGGTGACAAGCTCTGGTGAGTGAATCAATATCATTTTTAACAAAGTTCCAGTTACCACTTTTAATAGCACTGATATTGGCTACAAAATCAATTTCATCCGCACCTTCATCAATGGCACGTTTGATCTCCTCCACTTTGGCTGCAGTGGCACTGTACCCCATGGGAAATCCCACCACGGTAGCCACCTTCACTCCGGTATCCTCCAGTTGACGGACGGCATCCTTTACGTAAAACGGGGGCACGCAAACGGCGTAAAATTTATACTGAACCGCTTCTGCACAGAGTTTTCTGATCTCCTGCAGGGTAGTATCGGGCCTGAGCAGCGAATGATCGATGGCAGAAGCTAAGCTGTTGGCGGAAGTGTGACTTACTGACATATTGATGATGTGGTATATAAGATAAACGAAGCATTATCGGGGGCTCATATACGGGCTTGCAATTTATACTATTCCGAACGATTTTAAGCCCCTGAAGTTGGTTACCCGATCATTAATTTTCGAAAAACTAACGTCCGTGGCATTGTTTGTACTTTTTACCGCTGCCACAGGGGCAGGGTTCATTTCTCCCAACCTTGGGCTGTTCCCGTTTGAAAGTCTCGGGCTTGGAGGGCGGGCCACCCGCTGCTATAGCAGCAGCCCTCTGCCGCTGTTCTGCTGATGCACCGTATGAACCGCGTCCTGCACGCACCCTGCTGAAGTCGGAGCGCTCTTCCCTGGCCTCGCTTACACCTTGCTCATCGCGTATAGCCAGACGCCCGGTCATCAGGAAGGAAGTCACTTCCCTATTGATGTTTTGCACCAGCACTTCAAACAGGTAATAGGCTTCTTCCTTGTAGATAACCAGTGGATCCTTCTGTTCAAACGATGCAGCCTGAACCGATTCCTTCAGTTCATCCATACTGCGTAGGTGCTCTTTCCACAGTTCATCAATCAGGGAGAGTGCCACCGATTTCTCGATATCCTGCATAATGCTTTTACCACCGGAGTCAATGGCCTGTTTAAGCTCTGCTGCAATGGGAAGCATCTTTGACCTGCCATCTGTAAAGGGGATGGCAATTCGTTTGTATTTATGCCCTTCGGCAGCGTATACCCTTTGAATGATAGGCATCAGCGTTTTGTTGACTACCTCTGATTTCCGGCGGTAGCTCAAAGTAACCTCTTTTTGAACTGCAGCAATCATCTCGTTCTCTTTGAGGGCCTTAAATCCGTCCTCATCCAGTTGGGTGGTTATGGCAAAATACTCGAGCAAATCCCGCTTATACCCGTCAAAATCGCCGTATTGCTTGTTGGCTATCACAACTGTGGCTGCGGTATCCAGCAACATATTGTGCAAGTCCACCGAAAGGCGTTCACCGCTCAATGCGTTTTGCCTTTTCTTGTATATGGCCTCACGCTGAATATTCATCACATCGTCATACTCAAGCAGACGTTTTCTGATGCCAAAGTTATTCTCTTCCACTTTTCGCTGAGCTCGTTCGATGGAGCGGCTGATGAGGGGGTGCTGAATTACATCGCCCTCCTTATGGCCAAGCCTGTCCATTACTTTGGTAATGCGCTCAGAATGGAATAAACGCATCAGTTTGTCTTCGAGCGATACGTAAAACTGCGAAGAACCGGGATCGCCCTGGCGACCTGCCCTTCCCCTAAGCTGCCGGTCAACCCGACGGCTATCATGCCGTTCTGTGGCAATAATGGCCAGACCACCGGCTTTTTTCACTTCTTCACTCAGCTTGATATCCGTACCCCGGCCGGCCATATTGGTTGCTATGGTTACCTTGCCAGGAAGTCCGGCTTCGGCCACGATCTGTGCTTCACGCTGATGCTGCTTAGCGTTTAGTACATTGTGACTGATCTTCCGCATGGTCAAAAGACGGCTCACCTTTTCCGAAATTTCCACACTGGTTGTTCCCACCAGCACAGGTCTTCGGGCTTCGGTTAAGCGGGCAATTTCATCAATTACTGCATTGAACTTCTCCCGTTCGGTTTTGAATACCAGGTCTTGCATGTCCTTACGGGTCACCGGGCGATTGGTGGGTATTTCTACTACGTCCAATTTGTATATCTGCCAGAATTCATTGGCTTCAGTTACCGCAGTACCCGTCATACCGGCAAGCTTATGGTACATCCTGAAGTAGTTCTGCAGGGTAATGGTGGCATAGGTCTGGGTAATATCGCCAATCTTCACATTTTCCTTGGCTTCCAGTGCTTGGTGAAGGCCGTCCGAATACCTTCGCCCTTCCATGATACGACCGGTCTGCTCATCCACTATCTTTACCTGACCATCGAGTACTACGTATTCTTCATCCCGCTCAAAAAGGGCATAAGCCTTCAGAAGCTGATTGATGCTGTGCAACCTTTGGGTTTTGATGGCATAATTTTGTGCCAGCTCTTCCTTGGCTTCCTTCTTACCGTCTTCGTCCAGTGATTCATTTTTGTCAATCTCCACCATCTCCATGGTGAGGTCGGGCAGAATATAAAAATTGCTATCTTCCACTCCGCGACTGAGAAACTCTGTTCCTTTTTCTGTCAGATCAATCTGTCTGTTCTTCTCGTCTATGGTAAAATAAAGCTCCTGATCTACCATCCACATATTCTTGGATTGCTCCTGCATGTAAAAGTTCTCTGCTTTTTCAAGCATGGCTTTGTTTCCCTCCATACTCAGATACTTGATCAGGGGCCGGTTTTTTGGAAATGCCCGGTACGAGCGTAACAGAGCCATTCCAGATTCTCCTTCCTTATTGCCAGTTTTACCTTCCTGAATCAATTGCTTAGCCTCCGCCAGAAACTCGGTGGCCAGCTTTTTCTGGGCAGCAATCAACCGTTCCACTTTGGGTTTTAGCTCCTGATATTCAAGGGTTTCACGACCCTGAGTAACCGGTCCGGAGATGATCAGCGGAGTACGAGCATCGTCAATCAGCACTGAATCCACTTCGTCCACCATGGCATAGTGATGCTTGCCCTGCACCCTTTCTTCCGGCGAACGAACCATGTTATCGCGCAAGTAGTCAAATCCGAACTCATTGTTGGTGCCGTAAATAATATCACAGCGGTAAGCACGCTTGCGGTCTTCTGAATGGGGCTGATACTTGTCAATGCAATCCACGGTGAGCATCAGAAACTCAAATATGGGGCCAACCCATTCACTGTCCCTTCGGGCCAGGTAATCGTTTACCGTAATAATATGGACTCCTTTTCCACTAAGCCCGTTAAGGTATGCCGGTAAAGTAGCTACCAGTGTTTTTCCTTCACCTGTAGCCATTTCGGCAATTTTACCATCGTGTAGCACCATACCGCCAATAAGCTGGACATCATAATGGAGCATATCCCATTTGATCTTTCCGCCTGCAGCTTCCCACTCGTTACTCCAGATAGCCTTGTCGCCCTGAATGCTGACATAGGAGCGGTGAGCTGCCAGCTCTCTGTCGTGATCTGTACAAGTTACTTCGAGCTTGTTGTTCTCCTTAAAGCGGCGTGCAGTCTCTTTAACCACGGCAAATGCTTCGGGCAAAAGTTCCGATAATGCTTCTTCCAGTTGCTTGTCGAGCTCTTTGCTCAGCTCATCGAGTTCGGCGTAGGCTGCTTCTTTTTCCTCAAAGCTGTCAGAGGCTTCAGCCGAAGCTTTCAAACTCTCCATTGCCTCCCTGGTTTCCTTCTGGTAATCAGCTATATACTCCCTGAACTCGGACGTTTTTTGCCTCAGTTCATCGTTGCTCAATTGAGTAAGCTGCTCATACTGTTCGATAATGGCACTGACCCTTGGCGTATACAGCTTGAGGTCGCGATCCTTTTTGGTGCCAAACATCTTACTCAGCGAGTCGGTAATAAACTTAATCATAAATATGCATTCTTGCGGGTATCAACCCGACTGTTTTTCATTAAAATCGGGCACAAAGGTAATGATTTAATAAGCTCCATCAGCAGTCTGCTTTTTATCGCTTTGCCGGCTTCATTCCTTTCGGAGACAGGCTTGATGCGCAGGAGCAATTTACCATTACCTTAAAGGGTAAAACTTGACAGAGCGTGGCAATTATTACTACATTTACAACATGAAAATTCAATTTGTTTCTCTGTGCTCCATATTGTCATTATTCATGTTAGGGCTTCTTTCCTCTGCCTGCAACAATGAAGCCAAAGTGACCGACCTGACAAAATTCTACTTTCCGACGGATATACCGGACGAACAGTCAGAAGACGGCCTGGTATATGTATATGATGTTCAGTATGATACTGTCTTTTATGAAGAATACAGGCACTACCGGACATTCCGCCGGGATGGCAGCAACTACCTGGCCATTACCCAGTATGATATTTTTGGCAATATTGAACTGCTGACCATAGAAGAAGTGGTGGAAAACGGAACCCGTTTGGCAGATTTCAGGGTGTTTATGACAGATGAAATGGGGTTTTCTCACTTTTCTGAAGCCCGGATCCTGCATGGAGACGTATTTCCTTTTGAGGGCCAAAAGGATGTGGTATATGTCCTTAATCTGGCTTACAACAGCCCTTTAGACTCTTTGGAACTCATCCGCTGGATAAGAAACCGGTCATTTAGTCATGTTGAAACCATAACCTTGGACATGGGAACTATGAATGCTGCAGTTTTCACCACAACAGAGCAGTTCGAAATGGACCACCCCATAGAAGGCAGTGCCGAACCCCGGGCCACTGGCAGAGAGTATTTTGGCGAAGGCATTGGTCTGGTGCGGTTTGAGAAGACTTTTAACGGTGAACTGGAAATTCGGGGAAGTTTAAAAGAGCGCATCAGTATGGATGCATTTATACAACGCATTCACGGCCTGGAATGACAAGGAATGCCCTGCATAACTGGATTGAAGGGATCAACCACTGGCTTTTTCCTTCTATGTGTCCCGGGTGCTGCATCCGCCCGGTGAGGTCAACGCAAATGTTTTGCACAGTGTGTGAATACGAAATGCCCTACACAGACTTCCATGAGTACCCTGAAAACCCTGTTACGGATGTTTTTTGGGGTCGTTTTCATTTACATTCAGCCACATGCCTGCTGTATTTTGGAGCCCATGGCATGGTAAGACGACTGATCCATGATCTCAAATACAAAGGTCGACGCGATATTGGCACTGATCTGGGTAAACGTTTGGGCAGGAGAATGGCAAAGAGTGAATACTTTAACAGTGTTGATATGGTTATTCCCGTGCCCCTTCACCCTCAAAAGCTGAGGATTCGCGGATACAATCAGAGTGAGGCCATTGCTGAAGGTGTAGCTGACCAAATGCAGGCCATTCTCAACAAGGATGTTTTGCGGCGCTCGTTGCACAATCCGACCCAGACGCGCAAATCCAGGGAAGAACGCCTGGCCAATGTGGAAGGTATTTTTGAACTCCACAATGAATCTGATCTTGCCGGTAAGCACATTTTGCTGGTGGATGATGTTCTAACCACAGGAGCTACACTAGAAGCCTGTGCCAAAAGCCTGGTGCAGATTCCCGGAGTCAGGGTAAGTATTGCCACCCTGGCCATCGCTACAAAATAAAACATCCGGGTCAGCTATCCCATTGAGCTGTACATCAAGGGGATGCACAATTTGAATAAACAAACATCAAAGGTCACATGAATATAATTATTACAGGCGGATCGAGAGGAATAGGCATGGATGCCGCACTTGATTTTTGCCGCACCTCAGAACACCGGGTACTGGTCATAGCCCGATCAGAAACGAAACTTAGGGAACTTGAAACGGGCATTCGAAAAATCAACCCTGATGCGCGCTTCCGCTATTGTGTGGCCGACCTGACCGATGCCCACAGCCCGGCCCTGACAGAAGCCCTTGCCGGCTGGAATACCGTGGATGTGCTGATCAACAATGCCGGCCAGTTGGTGAGTAAACCGTTTGAACAGCTCAGTGATGAAGACTGGCATACCATGATTAATATAAACCTGATGGCTCCGGTAAGGATCACCAGAATGCTGCTTGATCAACTTCAGGCTTCCGACCACGCTCACATTGTCAATATCAGCAGCATGGGGGGATTTCAGGGCAGCAGCAAGTTCCCGGGACTATCGGCATATAGTGCGGCCAAGGCAGCACTGGCCAACCTGACCGAATGCCTGGCTGAAGAACTGAAAGATCGCAACATTGCGGTGAATTGCCTGAGCCTGGGTTCCGTTCAAACCGAAATGCTGGCCAAGGCCTTTCCCGGCTACCGGGCTCCGGTAAGCAGCCACAGTATGGGTGCTTTTTTAGCCTGGTTTGCCCTGAATGGGCATCGTTTTTTTAATGGAAAAAATCTTCCGGTTTCTATTACTACACCTTAAATCTGATGAAACATGGCGATCAACCCGATCATAGAGCGTGAACTGAACCTGGCCGTACTGATTGATGCCGATAACATTCCCTACGCCAACATTAAAGGCATGATGGAAGAAATTGCCAAATACGGCACACCCACCTTTAAACGGATTTACGGCGACTGGACCAAACCCACACTGACCGGTTGGAAAGGTGTTTTGCTTGAACATGCCATTACGCCGGTACAGCAGTACAGCTATACCAGTGGTAAAAACGCCACCGATTCAGCCATGATCATCGATGCCATGGATATTCTGTATTCAGGTAAAGTGCAGGGATTTTGCATTATTTCTAGCGACAGTGATTTTACCCGCCTGGCAGTAAGGTTAAGGGAAGCGGGTATGAAGGTGATCGGCATAGGAGAGAAAAAAACGCCCAATGCTTTCATTTCGGCCTGTGATAAGTTTATCTACCTTGAAATTTTGGGCAGTGAGGCTAAATCTGAAGACACTGCACAACAAAATGCTATCACTGATAAAAAGTCAAAGCCAAAAACTGCGGACACCCTTCGAAAAGTGGACCGATCTATGATCAGGTTGGTAAAGTCCAGTATTGATGATATTGCCGACGATGACGGCTGGGCCTTTTTAGGTGAACTGGGAACCATGCTGATTAAAAAACGGCCAAACTTTGACCCCAGAAACTATGGTTTTTCCAAGCTGGGGCCACTGATCAAAAGCATTCCCGGCATTGAAGTGGATGAGCGCAATACGGGCATTGGCAATGTGCGGCATGTGTATGTGCGACTCAAGTAACACGTATTAAACTGAGTGCTAAACCACTGTACTCAGCAGGTCATTCAGCGTTTCACGCCTCCTGATCAGCCGGGCTCGGCCACCATCAACCAGCACTTCGGCCGGTCTGAAACGACTGTTGTAATTATTGGCCATCACTATGCCATAAGCGCCGGCATTTTTAAAGCACAACACATCCCCTTCTGCAATGAGATTGATTTTACGGTCCCAGCCAAAGGTGTCGGTTTCGCAAATGTATCCCACAACCGTGTAAATTCGGGGCTGCCCTGCCGGATTGGAAATGTTGATAATATCGTGCCAGGCATCGTAAAGCATAGGCCTGATCAGGTGGTTCATGCCTGTATCCACTCCGGCAAATACGGTAGCCGTGGTCTGCTTGATCACGTTGACCGATGCCAGAAAATACCCGGCTTCACTCACCAAAAATTTGCCCGGCTCAAACATGATAGTCAGCGGCTTGCCATATGAATCACAAAATTGCAGGAAACGCTCCGACATTTTCTCGCCCAACAGTTCAATATCGGTATGGATGTCGTCCTTTTTGTACGGAACCTTAAATCCGCTGCCAAAGTCAATGTATTGCAGATGCCTGAAACGGCATGCGGCTTCCAGCAAAATATCTGCACCCCTTAAAAAAACATCCACATCCAGAATATCGGAGCCTGTGTGCATGTGCAGGCCTTCCACTATAATATTCTCGGAGGCAATCACCCGTTCCAGGTGCCGCATCTGATATATGCTGATCCCGAATTTGCTGTCAATATGTCCGGTGGATATCTTGGAATTCCCCCCGGCCATAATGTGCGGATTCAGCCTGATACACACCGGAACACTGCTGCCGTACTTATGCCCAAACTGCTCAAGTATGGAAAGATTGTCAATATTGATCTTAACTCCTTCTTTAACCGCCAACTCTATTTCTTCCATCGAAACACAGTTGGGCGTATAGATAATATCCTCCGGCTTAAATCCGGCCTGCAATCCAATCCACACTTCCTGGATGCTCACTGTATCAAGACCGGCACCAAGTTCTTTAAAAAGCGCAAGCACATGGGGGTTGGTAAGCGCTTTACACGCATAGTTGATTTTGACACCCACACCGCTGAAGGCATCGGCAAGCCTCTTGTACTGTCTGCGCATGGTATCGGCATCATATAGATACAACGGAGTACCGAACTCGTTGGCTATGTCCAGAACATCTGCTCCACCCACTGTATACCTGTTGTTTTTTATTTCCATATCTCTTTGTGATGATAACACTGACCAAACTTTAGCTGTCAGTACTGATTAAATTTGTTGGTATTATACCCTGAATTTGAAATTTTCAGCGCGCAAAGATACACCGATCAACCGCAATGAAAGCGGTTAAAGATTGATTTTTGCCATATCTGACTTGCGAGTTACCGAAACCAAAGCAATGCAGAGCTCAAAAAAATTACTCCACACCTTTGAGCATGGCTTTTATTTTTTCCTTATTGCTTCGCTCCTGTGGATCTTTGGCGTTTCTGATCATATTGACTTCTCGCAAAATCTTTTTGCGGACAGGACTGCCGGGACCGGCTTCTTTGTACATTTCTACTATATTTTCAGGTTTACCTAAATGCACTTCATGTTGGATCAGGTAATTTTTGACCAATCTTTGCCGGGATTTAGCCTGTTTCTCATTCCGCTCGTGCTTGGCATTGCTGTCAACCCATCCGGGAGCAAGCCAGCTGCCTATACCCCGCATTACTGAGGAACCAACTCCCGATTCGTAAACAGCTTTGCCGGCTTTGATGGCTCCGCCACCGATTCCACCTGTGGCTGTGGCCAATAAGTCTGCTCCACCCATTGCCATTTTTTCAACACCTTCACCCCAGTCATCCTCATTCACAAAGTTTTTATCAATGGCATTGCGCAAGTAAAATTCCTTCTCTCCGGCTCCAAGGCGACTCTTCAGCTTTTCGGCCTTTTGCTTATCATGGTAATATCCTTTCAATTTTCCGGCTCCTTCCATCATTCCACCGGCACCCTTAACAACGTCAAGCGGACCTTTCAACGGCAAGCCCGACCATTTTTCAAATCCGGTATCTTCAGCTAGCCTTCCGGCTACATCAGATACTCCACTTACCAGTTTTCCACCACCTTCCAGGCTTTGTGTATCTCCTTCTTGTATCTTGTTAGCTGCCGACAGGTATCCGAATGGTTTTGAAAGCCATCCAAACATTGAACTGTCATCATCTTCCCCCCCTACGCCATCTGCCAAGCTAACCTGATCAGATGATTCTGAACCAAGCATGTCAACTACGCCTCCAACTCCACCAGCAATATCATCAGCTTGCTCCATTTTTTCATTGGCTGCATCAGCGTAACCCAAATACGGACTTGCCCAGCCTGTCATGCGGCTCCATAAACCTGGTGTAGAAGGCTTTTCCTGATCATCCTCTTTATCGAGTTGTAAAACCGGTGGTGCCGCATATATTCCTGTAGCTCCTGCAGTGACACCGGATACCGTCGCAGCGGGAAAAAAAGTACATTCAGCAGATTTTTGAGTGGTTTTCATTGGCCTGCCAAATTTAATGTATTCTTACATTATTTACAACTGAACATTTTTTTCTGCCTTGATTATCATCTACTTTAGAATGACTGTTCAAACCTACTACCTGTCTAAAATTACATAATATCATAATGGCAATGTCAACGGACACACAGAAGGAGTACAGAATATGATTTATTATTAATTCTGCATTTATCTGTTTTACTGTTATCTTTATGCATGTTTAAGGGGCGCTTAATTCTTTTTATTCTATTTTTTACGCATTTTCCCCGTATTTATTCGCAGGCTGCACCTGTGTTTATCCTTCCTGAAAAACTCGATCAACCGGTTTTCCTCATTGAACACACCTCAATATGGCATGACACTTCAGGTAAAGCTACTATTAATACGGTTATTAACAATGCTTTATCGCTTTTTCAGACTCAGGAGAATTTTGAGCCTATCAAATCCTTTCCGGCAGTGATATGGCTCAAATTGAGTATTTCTAATGAAAATGATTCGGCCCAACTGGCCCTGATGAGCTTCGATCGGTTTGCGGACTCTGTCTGGCTATACGAAGTATCTCAAAACAATGTGACTAGAGTCAGACAGACCGGGCGTTCAATCAAAGTGACTGAGAAGGAGATCATTTCAATTTTCAATACCCTCATAATTGATCTACCTGAAAAAACAACCCGAACATTCTATGTAAAGATATTCTACAGAAATCCCGTGTCACAAGTCAATATTGGTTTACTTATACTTTGGGAATTAAAGGCAACATTGGGTTTGCTTTACTACAGATACACCGGGCAGGCATTCTACGCTGGAATAATGCTCATGTTCAGTTTATTGAGCTTTCTTACATATTCAATGTTTAACGATCGTACATTTATTAACTTCGCCTTCGTACATTTAGCTTTTATATTTTATTTTACTGTTATCAATTACTTCTTCTCTGTTTTTGCATTTAATTTTTTATTTATATCAGATTTTCTATTATTATTAATAAGCATCTCAGTTCTTATACTGGCTTTATTTAATTTTTTTTCTCATTATCTGCAACTTAAGAATACTAGTCCATTATACTACAGGTTTTACCTTATCTTTTCCATCTTTACTATTTTTAATGTATATCTCTACTACCCCTTTCTTGAGAACATCGCTTTATCTATTTTTATCAACAACTGTGTTATTCTGGCCTGGATTATCGCCACAATAATTCCGGTTATAAAGTTGGTACTTAAAAGAGATAAATCGGGTATCAATTTAATGATTTCCATTATGGTTCTGATTGTAGCATCATTTATATATCTTCTTACAATGATGGAATTTCTGCCCATGAACACTTTTACCAGGCATAGTATACAAATTGGCACCATATTTTTTTCATTGCTCTTGTTTTACCGCCTTTTCGAATTAGTACATTATACACGTAAGGCTAAACAGGCAATTCAACGGGAAAGGGATATTTCCGAGAACTTATTGCTCAATATCCTGCCGGCAGAAATTGCTGCCGAACTGAAAGAAAAAGGCCATGCGGAAGCCCGTAATTTTGACATGGTAAGCATCATGTTTTCAGATTTCAAAGGATTCACAGAGCTAAGCGAAAAATTGAGTGCCGCGGAGTTAGTTAACGAAATCAACATCTGCTTTAAAGCCTTTGATGGCATAATGGGAGAACACAACATCGAAAAAATAAAAACTATTGGAGATTCCTACATGGCAGTAGGCGGCCTTCCCTTACCCAATCCGGACTCTGTGAGTAACACCATAAAAGCCGCAATTGATATGCAGGCTTTTATCAACAAGCGAAAAACCGAAAATGATTTAAATGGAAAGCCGGCCTTTGAGATGCGCGTAGGTATTCACACAGGTCCGGTGGTGGCCGGCATAGTTGGCGTAAAAAAATTTCAATATGATGTATGGGGAGATACTGTCAATACGGCATCGAGAATGGAAAGTTGCGGCGAAGCAGGCAAGGTAAATATAAGCCATAATACTTACGAACTAGTCAAGAACATTGCTGATTTTACCTTTGAATACAGAGGCCAAATAGAGGTGAAGGGTAAAGGAGCATTAGACATGTATTTTGTACAACGAAGAGCATGAAATTGTCCTCCTGCCATTTTGTAACTTCACAAAATCCTCGCTGACCACTCACAGCTGTTAAGCTAATTCTCTTTCAAAATCAGAACTATAGCAATCCTTTGGTGATTTCCAACTAGTATGACGAAGCTGAATACTGCAGTCCATTCAACTATTCCCTGTTTCCGGGTACTACATAAGCTCGAAGTGTAGCCATCGTGACTAACTCTTCAGCATTGGAAATGATCTCAATTGTGTTGATATCTTCACCGATCTTATCCTTGCTATCGTACTCTACAGTGATCTCACCAGTGCCTCCGGGCGGTATGGGATGTCGGGGCCAGGTTTCAGGAACGCTGCATCCGCATGAACCGCCTACAAACTCAATGATCAAATCCACGTTGCCATTATTGGTAAAGCGGAAAACATGAGAACGCTTATCGCCTTCGATAAGCGTTCCAAAGTCGTGAAAATCGTTGTCAAACGTAATGATGGGATAGCCATTACCGGCATTTCCCTGATCGGAATTATTCTCTAATTTTTTTTTTCGTCCTCCTGCTGCTGATCCACAGTACGTGATCTCAGGATGCGAATTTCAGTAGGACCGGCAATGATTTCAAACTCCGTTCTCCGGTTTTGCTGATGTTCTTCCTCAGAACAGGCAACTCCGGCACGACAATGATTAGTGAGACGCGATGCTCCGTATCCTTTAGCCACAATCCTGGAAGGATCAATGCCCCGGTTCACGAGATAGGCTTTGGATGATTCGGCACGGCGCTGACTGAGTGCCATATTGTACTGGGCACTACCCCTCGAATCCGTATGTGCAGACAACTCAATCACCATGTCCTCATACTCTGTCATCAGGTCAAAAATATAGTTCAGGCCGGGTTCGGAAGCAGGCAAAATCTTGTCGTCATCGTAATCAAAATAGATATTGTCGAAACGGATGGGCTGGTTAATGGCAATGATTTCTTCCTCCTCGGGGATCTCGCTCAGCACCAGACGGGCATTTAGCGTAGTTGCACGGTCAATTCCCACGGTATTGATAACCGAAGATGTATCTGAGAAGTAGCCATCTTTGGATGCGATGACCATGTAAGCTTTATTGCGCTCAAGTTCAAAATTGGCAGTATTGTCCTCACCCAGGTTTCGGGAAGAAACCAGTTTGGGAACATTGGCTTCCATCACAAAAAACTGAAGTGTGGTACCTGTCAGTTCATTCTCAGCGGCATCAAGCACCAGTACATCAAGGTCAACCGGTATCTCAAACTGTATAAGCCAGATATCATCGCAGCATGTTTCACTTTTCAAACGGTTTCCACCGGGCCGGTTTGAGGTCAGGTAGGCCGTATATCCGGTTTCATCAAGCCTGAAGAACAAGTCATCGGCGGGTGAATTGACACCCAGGCCCATATTCTGCGGCTTAGACCAGTTGGCTCCGTCCCAATCGGCACGGAATACGTCAAATCCACCAAGTCCGGGATGTCCGTCTGAACTGAAAAACAGCGTTCCGTCAAAGTAAAACGGTGCTTCTTCATTACCGGCAGTATTGATTACAGAACCCATGTTTACAGGAGCTTCAAACCTGTCACCATTGCGAATGGCGTAGTAAAGATCAAATCCACCATATCCTCCATCCATATCTGAGCTGAAGAATAGGGCTTCACGTCCACGGATAAGGCCAACAATGGGATGCTTGATCATGTAGTCACCGTTGATGTTCACTTCTTCAACTGCTCCCCAGCCATCCGCAGTACGCTTGGCCATAAACAGTTTTGAAGTAGCGATTGACACTGAGTGTTGAACGGGTAAAGTACATCGTTTGGCCATCAGGACTCAGTGCCGGACTTGAGTGATGAAAACCCGAACGGTTTATAGAAGCCGGCAGAGGTCGGCCGGCACCCCAGTTTTGACCGGTTTTGGTTGAACGGTATATCCGTACAAAACGCTCGTCGCTGCGGCGGTCAATCACAATTTTATCATCGGCTCTAAGGCTGGAGTAATATATCTCGTTGGTGCTTACCGGGAAAGCAGCAAAATCGGTTTGACGGCTGTTGATGGTATTGGGAAGCACTTCAACCGAAACTATGCTGGGGTCCTGCTCCAGATTTTTGGCATATTCAGCACCGGCTATTTCGGCTTCCACCAGGCTGCGTTCTGCAGGATCACTGACAGTTTCCATATATGCTGTAAGTACCTCAATGGCTTCTGTATAATTGCCATTCATTTTCAGTACACGGCCGTATTGCCAGGGAGCTTCCGTAAACTGCCCCTGACGATCAGCACGTATAACGCGCTCCAGCCATCGTTCAGCAAGTCGGTAATCCCTCAGCTCAAGGTGCAGTTTGGCAATATTGTACCGCAATTGCGGATCTTTCCTACGCTGGTCGCGGTATGCACGTTCAAACCATTCAAGCGCATTATAAGTGTCTCCTTCCTGTAATCTTTGATTGGCAATTTCCAGTATCTGCTCCTCATTCAGTGTATTTAATGGCTGAGCCACCGCTGAAAAAGCCAGAAATACCGGAAGGATATAAGCACAGTAGCTGATCAGCTGATTGAACTTTGTCATTTCTTCTAATTAAATTTTGAATGTTTTATTTTACTATTTGCCTCTTAGAAACGCGGACAGAACAAAACTGGTTTCACAACAGGTGTTCTGTAAATCTTGGCAATGTATGTTAAGGCAAATTCAAATCCGCCCTGCCCTACATTGGCCGTGCCAATGCCAAAGCTGTTCAGGTCATAGGCTGCTCCAAACCGGAAACTCTTGTAATCCACGCCAATCATCGGTATAATAGCATCAGAGCTACGGTAGCCCACTCCTGCCTTGAGTGTTATGTCCCTTTCCGGAGTCAGGTGATAACCTCCCATGGCCTGGGCATTGAACGATGACATGCTCGCCATACTCTGAAACATCAGTGTCGGATAAACGGTAATGTTTTCGGCAACATCCACCTCACCACCACCGTGAATTACTATTCTGCGATCTAGGCGCTGATTGGAGCCGGTAAGGAAATTGCGCTCGGGAGCCAGCAAATGGTGCATGGCAAAACCGGCATTGACGCTGATTTTATCGGTAACCCGGCTGTTGACACCTATCCCGGCGTTATAATCCATGTAAGCTGAATTTTCGGGGATTCTGTCGTGATCCGAACTGGTGGGATTGGTAACTACACCATTGACAATCTGATCGCCGAATGTCAGGTCTAAACCATTGACGCGTTCCTGCATTCGACCGGCCTGTACACCCAGCGAAATGTAAGTGTTGCCAAGACCCAGATGATAAGCAGCACCTCCCATCATGGCAAGGTTCGACAAGCCCCCGGTTCCCCGGGTATCATTGAGAATGTAAGCACCTACTCCTACCCAGTCCTGAGCTCTAAAGCCTCTGATTATGGGTGCGTCAATAAATGCTGAAGGTGTCCTGAACGGGTTGTTGATCACTTGTGCCCATTGGTCACGGTATATACCCCCTACCCTGAATGTGCCTTCAAAAGCACCGGTCTTGGCCGGGTTCAGTGTAAGCGGAGACAACTCGTACTGCGAAAAATGAAAATCCTGAGCCTTGACCACCAGGCTCATCACAAGTAAAATACAAACTGGAAGTAAAAATCTGATCATAGCAATGGTTAAGTTTGTCGGTTATATACGGAGGTAATTACCCCAATGGACAAATCAAAAATAAAGGTAGCATTTTGGTCATACCAAAGAAAAATTTTTAAGTCTGCCGGGCAAAAAAAATGATTTTTTCTGGCATGTGTGTCATATTCACGACAATAGTGGTTATTGATTGGCCTGTTCAATCTGTTTTTGAGCCTGCGCAGGCACTTCCCTTCCCGTAGGGATCCGCTGAGCAGGTAATGCCTTCTGTTCTACCTGCTTTTCAATACGCTCTCCGGAACTCGGCTTATCAGTGCCTGTTCTGTCTGCCAGGTCTTTATTACTCTGGCATGCCGACAGTGCCATAACGAATACCAGAAGAGTAAAAAGTATTAATATTCTCATGTTGTAAATTTTAGCGGTGTGAAAATAAGATAATTTTCCAAAACAAGTAGTTTACGTACAATTGCCCGCCCTGCTCTTCATCCGGCAAAATTATACGCCACAGCCCCGGAATAACGCATCAACGTGATGTATCGCCCGGTAACTGTCGCAATAAAACAATTGGCCGATACTGTCATCCGGTGCTGTTTTAACTTTCTTTCATACCCGATCTTCTTTCAAATCTCAAACTATCATTCAAGCTTCTGCCTCATTCAACTGATTGCGAATCTAAACGGGTTTTGAGCGAATATTCTCCGATTCGTAACAGATTTGAATTTCTTCTTTCCGGTAAACTGAGTTGTCACCCTTTATTGACTTCCAACTTCAAAACCATAATATACCGGATGTCATGCTTTATTCAGGATAACTCTTTGTTTTGTTGAGACTTCTCACCCTTGAAAAGCGGTCAACCAACAAAAAGTTATCTCAAAACAGTCACGTCACCCGTCAGCTTTTCAACACTCCCGTCGGGTTTTTGAAGCTCGATGATGTAAACATAAACATCCTGGGGTACGAAGCTGCCATTATAGCTTCCATCCCAGCCCTGTGGAGAAGGACTATCGTATATCAAATGCCCCCAGCGGTTGTAAACCCTGAATGAACGCAGAGAAAATGGTGCCCCGTCCGGGAAGAAAACAGTGAACCGCGGATTAACGGTGCCTCCAGGTGTAAATGCCGAAGGTATGGCGAACTGAAACAGCTCCACTGCTATGGTAACACTGTTGGATATGGCAGTGCACATATAGGAAGAAGTAACCTGAAGGGAGTAGGTTGTAGTTTGTGCAGGAGATGCCACAGGATTGGGACAGTCACTGCAACTGAGGCCGTCAGGCGGTATCCACAGATATGTGAGGTCTCCGGGATCAGCTCCGGATCCGGTGGTTACTACTGAACTTAAGGGTGCTGTAGTTCCCGCAGCAATAGTGGCATCGTCAGCAATAGTAACACTTATGGCCGGCCCTACCGATACCGTCACCTGATCACTTACCTCGCAGGCACCGTTCAGTGAATAACTGACTGTATATGTGGTAGTCACCTCCGGTGATGCTACTGCTGTAGAACAGTCCGTGCAACTAAGCCCGTCAGCAGGTGTCCAGATGATCTGATTTCCAGTACCTCCTGTACCGGAGACGCTTACGCTAAGTGTTGCTGCATTGCCCTCACACAGTGAAGTATCAGGCGGAGCTGAAACCTGCAGGGTGAGCACAGAAACATTGACCGATGATGTTTTGGAGCATCCGCCGTTGGTCACCTGAACTGTGTAGGTGTTCTGTACCTGCTGTGGCTGAACAGTGGGATTGCCAACCGGAGCAATTCCGGCCGGACTCCATGTATATTGATAATCCGGATTGTGTGAAGAGCCCAGGCTTATGCTTTCTCCTCCGCAAATGGTTGTATCGCCGATAATCTGAAATACCGGTGGTTCATCTACCGATATTTCTACACTGGCTGACAGCGGGCAACCGTTATAAACGGTACTCACCGTATATGTTATCTGTCCGGTAACAGCCGGCATAGCATGAACACTTACACCGGCATTACTTAACAATCCAGGTCCTGTCCAGACCAATCCCGATGTAATTTCAGATTGAGCAGTAAGGGCAATTAAGTCTCCCTGGCAATACCCTTCTGCCGATGAAGATGCAGTCAGTTCGGGCAATTCAATCACCGTAATGGTCATGGATTCCGTCACGGAGCAATTTCCTGCTGTTGCTGTGAGCGTATAGGTAGTGGTTTGCTGCGGGCTCACAACGGGATCTCCAATCGGCGGGATGGTTTCACCGCTGCTGCTCACCCAGCTGTACGTTGTCCCCGGGTCATTGACATCACCTAGCTGAATACTTTGCCCCTGACAAATGGTAACATCGCCAAACAATTCAAACACCGGATCCTGAACAGTTATAGTAATGGAGTCCATATTGCCGCAGGTACCACTGACATAATAAGTAGTAGTTACACCCGGGGAAGCAAGCGGTAACGGACAATCCAAGCAGCTCAAGCCATCGGCCGGCCACCATGTAAATGCAGTACCGGCTACGCTGGACAAGACTATCAGCTGTACAGTATCTCCGGTGCAAATTTCAGTTACTGCCGGCGGAAAAATGCTGATCTCCGCTTCCGGGTTGACAATGACCGTTATACTGTCCGTATAGTTCTCATTGCACAGGCCGGTGTAAACTACCGTATAGGTAATGGTTGAATCCGGAGCAGCTATAGGTGAAGCAACAGTTGCATCAGATAGCCCAGTAGCTGGGGACCATTGAAATCCGGTGCCGGGATAGGCTGTATTCAGTTGAATAGTTTCCCCTTCACAGATATCGTACTGTGCAATAGAGATCCCTGTGGCATTGAATCCTTCAATACAAACCTGCTGCAGATTATTCAATCCTCCGGTGGCTCCGGTAAATCCAAAGCGCTGATTGGCATTACCGCTAAAAACTGTACCAATAAAATTGGCTGTATGCTGAATGCGCAGAACACAGTTGAAAAACATCCTGATAGTCTGCGTATTGTTACTGTTTACCTCCCATTGTATCAACACATCATGCCAGTTGCCATTGGAAACCGGGCCGTTGTTGGTGAGCAGGGAAATCGGGCCGGCAAGATTACTGGACAAGTTGTGATTAATGGATCCATTGATATGCAGAGCAGTATGGTGAAAAAATGGGTCGCCGTACTCGCTGTTTTGGTATGTATCGAACTCAATGATCAAAGAGGGAACAATTCCTGCAATTCCTAACATTCCTCCAACTGTGCCTGACCCTACCGCAGTTGCAGATGGTTGAATAGTAAACGTCATTCCATCTGCCCCACCAGTATTGTTGCCCAAAAAAATAGATGCCCTCAATTCAAAACTTTCATTGAGGTTAATGGTATTGGATGACCAAACAGCTCCATTCTGGATATTGATAGCCGGTGTAATGGTAAAACAAGTATCATTGAGCACTGAAGCAGATCCGGTTACTTGATATTGTGCCTGCATCATTGCAGGCCAACAAAGAGATATGAAAAAAAACAAAACTCCCCTGCCGATAGAAATCAGATAAATATTCTTCATACTAATTATTTGTCTACCAGGTGCAAAGCACCTAAAAACATTATTTGGCTCCTCGCACCAAAAGTAGTACTAAATTTATATATTTTCAGCAGATCCCAAGGATTTTAATATCAACTCTGCCTGTACAAGTCCGGCAGCACTCGCCTCGTTTAGGTATCCTGGAATGCTATTTTGGGTTTCATCCGGGAAAACCTTAAATTATTCAACCGGTACACCGGCATCCGCATTATTTGAATAAATTTGCCTTGAAGCGAGCTTTACATATGGAACAGGAATCAGCCCGGGAACAATTTTACGCACTGGCAGAAGAAAAAGCCCATGATATTCAGCACCGTCTGGCGCTGTATAACAATATCAAACAATACGAAAAAAGCTTCCGTGCCGGAAGACTTCAATTCAACAATCCCGAACTGGCTAAAAACCAGGCTGCATCGGTCAAGTGGGATGTGATCAGCAAGCTCGACAAATATCTGACCCAGTTTGAAAAAGCATTCACCGAACACGGAGGTACCATCATCTGGGCCAGGGATAAAAATGCTGCAAGGGAAGCTGTAGGCCGTATTTTGGAAGAACATCAGGTAAAAACGGTCGTCAAGTCCAAGTCCATGATCAGCGAAGAACTGGAAATGAATGAGTTTCTTCAGGAAAATGGCGTGGAAGCAATTGAATCAGACCTGGGTGAAATGGTTGCTCAGCTCGAGCAGATTAAACCTTACCACATTGTTACACCCATAATTCAAAAAACCGCCCAGCAAGTAGCAGACACCTTCCACCGCCATTTTGACACCCCGCCTGACGCCACGCCGGCACAACTGGTAAAAGTTGCCCGCCAGCATTTGAGAAACCTCTTTGCCAAAGCCGGGGCTTCAATAACCGGCGCTAATTTTCTGATTGCCGAAACCGGCGGTATCGCACTCACCGAAAACGAAGGCAACATCCGCATGTGTACCACCATGCCCAAAGTACAGATCACTGTTTCGGGTATAGAAAAACTGGTGCCAAAACTCAAACATCTTGGATTGTTCTGGCCACTGCTGGCTACCTATGGGGCCGGACAAGTAATGACCGCATACAACACCCTTATCCACGGTCCGGCTCGCAGTACTGAAGACAAAGGCCCTGCACACCTCTACCTTATATTGGTGGACAATGGTCGTACAGAAATCATGAAACGCCCCGACAGACGGGCATCGCTCCACTGTATCAAATGTGGTGCGTGTTACAATGTTTGCCCGGTGTATAAAACCATTGGTGGTCATGCATACGCCTCGGCTTATGGAGGCCCTATCGGTTCAGTTGTGACGCCCATTATGGAAGGGTTTGAAGAAAAAGGCCACATGAGTGAGGCCAGCACTATTTGCGGGCGGTGTACAGCTACCTGCCCCGTCCGTATTGACATTCACAAAATGCTGATCAGCAATCGCACGGAATACAATGCTGCTACCGATCACAACAAGGATGAGCGGTGGAAGTGGAAAATGTGGCGTTACCTCATGCTTAGCCGCACACTGCTCAATTTACCCGGCCCAGGACTCAAAACCAGAGCGCTGAAGTACATTTTTGGGGACACCTGGGCACGCAACCACGAAATGCCTGACTTTCAGCCCAAAACCTTCAATCAGTTATGGAAAAAAGGCAAGGTTTAGGTGTCGGCTGTTTCGTACCTTTGCCCCGCTTTTTTTTGATAACATTTTTTTGTGCATCCATCCATGGTCTTAACACAACCCGGGCAAGGTATCGCCCATTATCCCGAAGGCATCATTTCCCGTGATATCAGCCTCAACTTATACCGCCAGATACTTTTCCCCAGACTTATTGAGGAAAAAATGCTGATCCTGCTACGGCAGGGACGCATCAGCAAGTGGTTCAGCGGCATCGGGCAGGAGGCAATTTCCGTAGGCGTTACAGCAGCACTACAACCTGACGAGTATGTGTTTACACTGCACAGGAATCTGGGCGTTTTCACTACCCGAAATATGCCCCTTGACAAACTGGTGGCTCAGTGGCAGGGAAAACCCGACGGATACACCAAAGGCCGCGACCGGTCATTTCACTTTGGTGCCAAAGAACACCATATTGTTGGAATGATCTCCCATCTCGGGCCTCAGCTGGCACTGGCAGATGGTGTGGCACTGGCACACAAACTCTCCGGAGAACAGAAAATAGCCGTTGCCTTTTCCGGTGAAGGCGGCACCAGCGAGGGTGATTTCCATGAAGCCCTTAACGTAGCAGCAGTATGGAAACTTCCCGTCCTGTTTGTGATCGAAAACAACGGTTACGGCCTTTCTACGCCTTCGGGTGAACAGTTTGCCTGCGCACATCTGGTTGACAAGGCAGTAGGCTATGGTATGGAAGGCCATCGCATCGATGGCAATAACATTCTGGAGGTTTTCCAAACCGTCAGCAACCTGGCCGGGTCTATGCGCATTAACCCCAGACCTGTACTGCTGGAATGTGATACATTCAGAATGCGCGGCCACGAAGAGGCTTCGGGTACCAAATACGTTCCCAATGAGCTGATGGAGTACTGGGCTGCCAAAGACCCCGTCAAAAATTTTGAACAATGGCTGTTGAGCCTGGGCTACATCTCAGAGGAAGAGATCAGGGAGCAGAGGGATACGTTCAAAAAAGAGATAAATAGTCTGGTGGAACAGGGTTTTGCCATGCCCGATCTCGAACCCGATGTTACTGTAGAGGAAAATGACGTATACAAACCCTTTGAATTCAGGCATTCCCCGCCGGGCGAGGAAACTCAATCCATGCGAATGGTAGATGCCATTCGGGACGGATTACACCAGGGAATGATGAAACACCACAACCTGGTATTGATGGGACAGGACATAGCTGATTACGGCGGTGTATTTAAAGTGACCGAAGGATTTGTACAGGAGTTTGGCAAAGAACGCGTCCGCAATACGCCGCTGTGTGAAAGTGCTATTGTAGGTACTGCCCTGGGGCTCAGCATAAAAGGTTACAAGTCAATGGTGGAAATGCAGTTCGCAGATTTTGTGACCTGTGGCTTTAACCAGATTGTCAATAACCTGGCCAAGCTCCATTACCGCTGGGGCGAGCATGCCGATGTGGTAGTGCGTATGCCTACCGGAGCCGGTGTGGGTGCAGGTCCATTCCACTCCCAAACCAATGAGGCCTGGTTCACCCATGTACCCGGACTCAGAATTGCCTATCCTTCCAATCCAACCGATGCCAAAGGCCTGCTGCTCACGGCACTGGAAGATCCTAATCCGGTGATGTATTTTGAGCACAAAGCACTGTACCGCAGCGCTGTCAGCGATGTTCCGAAGGGGTATTATACTATTCCGTTTGGCGAGGCA
Source organism: Saprospiraceae bacterium (assembly GCA_050485785.1). Classification (GTDB taxonomy): domain Bacteria; phylum Bacteroidota; class Bacteroidia; order Chitinophagales; family Saprospiraceae; genus JBJHCA01. Next base: position 23,368 of record JBJHCA010000026.1, read on the forward strand.
AGCCACGTCAGGGAAGGCAAGGCCTTAAGTATCATTACTTACGGCATGGGCGTTCACTGGGGCCTGAAAGCTGCAGAGGAGCTAAAGATCAATGCAGATATCATCGACCTTCGCACACTGGTTCCGCTGGATTATAACAGCATTGAGCAGACCGTGAAAAAAACCGGAAAAGTATTGATCTTGCACGAAGACACCTTGTTTGGCGGCATTGGTGGCGAGCTGGCCGCATGGATCGGCGAACACCTGTTTGAATACCTCGATGCACCCGTTATGCGAGTTGCTTCCCTCAATACACCGATTCCTTTTGCCAAAGTGCTTGAAAATCAGTTCCTGCCCGAAAAACGGCTGATTACACAACTCAAACGATTGCTGAGTTATTAATTGGTTTTGGGCGTGCCCCCGCAGGTTTCACCTTGCGGGGTCGGGCTATCCGCTTTACTTCGCTGCCGCTTCGTGCCCGCTCCTACCCCTCACGCGGTAAATTTAAAATTCATTGGAACAAACTATAAACATTATTTGACGAGCCTACCAATTGGCCATGCTTGAATAGGTAATACATCGTCAAATCTTCTTTGACGTTATCTGCTCCAAGTAAATCATTTAAAAACTTCCTCGTATATCTACCGGTTAATCCTGTTTTATAATAAAAACTGTTGATTCCAAACAAAGGCCTTGCAAGCCTATGATCATCAGAGAGTCGCAATAAATCGTAGTATGATGCTATTACAAAAAGGTCAATGGTTTGCTCATCACAAAATTTTTGTAATAAATATGGTGGAACACATTCCATAGCACCACATCTCGGTTGCCACATATAAACAAGCGTTATTCCTGAATCCTGCAAACACGATTTGATTTGTTTACCGTGAACTGCCAAAACTCCCGACACATCAGAAAATGTAAGGTTGCAAATTGTGTCTTTGTATTTTATAAAATCCGGATTTTGATTTGTTGCGACTTTTTGATATCCATACAAACCATAAAAGCCCCCTTCTATTTTAATCAGACTGCCACAAGATGCAAGCAGTAAACAAACTATAGCTATAGCAATTCTTGCAATACTATTTATCATCAACAATGATACTTAAATAGTCGATATAGAGCAAACGATTGCTGAGTTATTAATTGGTTTTGGGCGTGCCCCCGCAGGTTTCACCTTGCGGGGTCGGGCTATCCGCTTTACTTCGCTGCCGCTTCGTGCCCGCTCCTATCCCTCACGCGGATGGGAAGCCGAAATGGAAACACAAGTCCAAGCTGAACGAGAAAACCGTCACATCCCCGAATCAGAAGTATTAAAATCTGACTGTTTTATTTACGTGGCCGGTTTATTCAATTAATTACCTGTGTTCTAATCACATAGATAATACTTGCCTACGTATTGTTTGGGCATGCACAAACTGTGCTACCAACGCTTACTGATTGCCAGGGTCAGCCGGGCCCTCAAGGTTTTGTCAAGGGCTGTCACCAGCGCAACCCAGCCCATAAAAAACAAGCATTGTATGATCACGGCAACGGCCCATGAGAAGTTTTCAGGACTTACCAGCAGGTTGCTCAGCCACCAGACCAGCAGCGCACTGCCCACATACTTCATCATATCCGCAAACTGATAAGGAACGGGAAAAACCTTCCGACCAACCACATAACAAACCCATGCCAGCCAGGCATAGGCCATCAATGTTGCCAGTGCCGAACCGGTATATCCTATCCGGGGTATCATGATGAGGTTGGCAACAAGCGTGATGGCCGCACCGGATAATGCAATGCCGGCACCTGTTTTAGTCCGGTCTTTAATGCGGTACCAGATGGAAATGTTATAGTACAAACCCAGAAACAAATTGGCGATCAGCAGAATCGGTACAATGTGTAATCCTTCATGGTAGGGTTCGTCGATAATCCACTTGAGCCAAAAGAGATGCAACATGATGATCAAAAACATACCGCTTCCCAGCAGGAAAAACCACCGGGCAGCATCGGCATACACTTTCAGGTCTCCTTTGTTGGCAGCATGCCTGAAAAAAAACGGCTCCGCTGCGTATTGGAATGCCTGTATCATCAGGGTCATGAAAATGGCCAACTTATAACAGGCCGAATAAATACCCACTTGTTCCAGATTAAAGTTGCCTTCTGCAGAAAGCATGTATTTCAGCAAAATGCGGTCAATCACTTCGTTGACCACCCCGGCAAAACTCACTATGATCAGCGGCCAGGCATACCGCAACATACGGCTCCACAATACCCGGTCAAACCATTCCGATCCACCGGTGAACAGCTGTATCAGCACTTGCTTATACTCAGGAAGCAGTAACAGAATGGTCAATAAACTCGCTGCCAGATTACCTGCAAACACATAATACACCTTGTACTCATCCAGATACCATTCCGGGAAAAAACGCGGTAAAACCTCGAGCAGAAAAAGGATTCCCGCAGCATTGATCACAATGTTGATAATCTTAAAGGTGGCAAACTTCCAGGCCTTCTCCTCTAACCTCAGCCGGGCAAAGGGCAGTGCACACAAACTGTCAGCCATCATAATCAGGATCAACACGCGGATAATGTGCCCTTCTCCCGGGTACATCAACCATTCAGCTATCATGTCAGCTGCCAGTAACCCGCTAAGCCCCAACACCAGGCTGGAACTCAGTATAGAAACCGAACCCGTACTGAATACAAGATCGCGGTTCCCGGCATCGGCTCCAAACCTGAACAGTGCTGTTTCAAACCGGTAAGTCAGGGCTATCATCAGCAGGGCAACCCAGGCAAACAACTCGGACATCTGACCATACTCTCCGGTACTCAGCACCCTCACCAGATAAGGGGTCATAATTACGTAATTGAGTACCCTGCCCAGTATACTGCTGATGCCGTAAATGGCAGTTTCACCCGCTAATTTTCTGAGTAGTGACAAGACCTCTCTCTGCTTTTAGATTGATTATGAACCACTTTATTCCTGCACGCGTTTGCAAATAATGCATTTTGCGGCGAATAAGCGTTAAATTTGCGCAAAATATTAGGAGCAACCACTTTTCTTCGTATTTTTCGATCCGAAATGTTCTTTTGACCAGGGTTGCCTCAATTCAGACAAACAGTCTATGTATTCGAACGACTACGACGGTTTTCAGGATAACCTCAATAACCTGATTGCACAGTTTGAAACCATGGCACAAAACGATGTGCCTCTTTTCTTCGACCTCGAAAGCTACCTTGCACTCATCGATTTTTACGAAGACAATCAGGATCACGACATGGCCCTGAGGGCAGCGGATTCCGGACTGTATCACCATGCTTTTTCTGCATTGCTCCACATTCGCAAAGCTCATATTCTTTACGATCTCAATCGCATGGATGATGCCCTGGAAAGCCTTGACACCGCCTCCATTTTCGATCCCGGCGATCACGAAATCACCTTGCTGAAAGCTGAAATTTACGCTGGGATGGGGCACCCTCAGCAGGCCTTCAGAATGCTGAAAAATGCCCTTAAAATGGCGGAAGCCGAAGAACGAAGTGACATTTTCCTGTGTATGGCAGAAATTGCCGAGGAAAATCAGAATATCGACAGAACTTTTGACTACCTGCGAAAGTCTATAATAGCCGATAACAGCAATTATCCGGCACTGGACAGAATCTGGCTCATCACGGAAATGACCGGGCGCTATGCCGAAAGTGCTGAACTGCACGAGAGAGTAACACGCGAAGATCCCTACTCAGCCATGGCATGGTTCAACCTGGGTCATGCACTGAATGGTATGCAGATGTACAAAAAAGCTGCCAGTGCATTTGAATATGCCTACCTGATTGATCCGCAGCTTGACTTTGCCTACCTTGAACGAGCCAACTGCCTCAAATTGCTTGGAAGATTTCACGATGCCGGTATGTGCTTTCTGGATGCTGCACTCAATCATCGCGAGATGCGCGACAGCCATTTCCTGATGGCTTCCGATTGCTTTATTGAAGCCGGAGATTACAAACGCGCTAAAAAATATCAGCTCAAGGCCATAAAGCTCAATCCGGAAAATGATGCAGCCTTTTTCAGCCTGGCCACCACATGCCTGCATACCGGTAAATTCAAGGAAGCCATGAATGCCATTGGTAAAGCCATTTACCTGGAAGACAGCAATCCGGAATATTACCTCTTAAAAGGGCAATTATGGCAGGAACTCAACAATCCTGAGCAAGCTGAACAAGCCTTTAAGGAAGCACTGCAGCTGGCACCGGGAATGCTGGAAAACTGGGTTGAACTGATCGCCTTTTATATTGGGGAAGGCCGTTTGAACGAAGCTTCTGCCATGACAGAGGAAGCCATTACCTTTCACGAAGAAGCTGAGCTATACTTCATTGACGCAGCTATTCAGTGGTCGCTGGGCAACAAGAACAGCTTTGTTTCATGCCTCTGGGATGCCGTGAATATGGATGAATCCCTTTTTGATATCATGTTCCACTATTTCCCCGAAATGGAACACAATGAAGAAGTACTGAGTATTCTTCAGCAATATATTCACGAGGCCGGCTATATTGAAGATATCCTCGATGATCTTGAGGATGCGGAAGGGTAATGCACCCAGCACCTGAAATCCTGATTTTTCGTAAGATTGTTGTTATCGTATTCCCGATGATTTGACCTGCCTTTCGGCCGGACATTAGGCATGTTTATTTTCGTCTTCCAAACAGCTTTCGCTTGGCCCATCCGCCAATGGCATTTCCTAAACCAACCGGAGCGGCAATTATCGATCCAATGGCAGCACTTCCTCCTCCGGCGATGTGGCCAATGGTTTCATTGCCGAAAAAGTTGCCCACAGATTGTCCGATCTTCACTGATTTGTCAATTACCACATCGTTAAGAGTGCGTGCTCTGCCTGACTCATCCGTTCCATAGAGGCCACTGTGTCTTGCATAATCGCTGTTGCTGGCCTTGTTAATAAGCGTTCCAACACCGTATCCCCCTGCGAATGCAGCAGCCAGCTTTCCCAGTGTAGCAGCAGCAGCTCCTTTTGCTCCTAACGCCCCGCCTTTTGCCAGAGAACCCAGTTTTAGCCCGGCAGTACTCTTCCCGGTAACCAATGCCTTCAACCCTTTCATGCTGGGCAGGCTCATCTTGGCCATCAATCCTGCATCCCCGCCGGCTTTAAGCGAAGCCGGGATGGCTTTTAACAACCCCGGAACTGATTTTATGGCTCCAGGGATACCTTTCAGCGCTCCGGGGATGCCTTTCAAAGCACCAGGGATGCCTTTCAAAGCTCCGGGTATGCCCTTAAAAGCTCCGGGAACGGATTTCAGTAGGCCGGGGATGCCTTTCAAGGCTCCGGGGATGCCTTTCAAAGCACCAGGGATGCCTTTCAAAGCTCCGGGAACGGATTTCAGAAGACCGGGGATGCCTTTCAAAGCTCCTGGTATGCCTTTCAGCGCTCCGGGTATGCCTTTCAAAGCTCCTGGTATGCCCTTAAGAGCTCCGGGAACGGATTTCAGTAGGCCGGGGATGCCTTTCAAAGCTCCGGGGATTCCTTTCAAAGCTCCGGGTATGCCTTTCAGCGCTCCGGGAACGGATTTCAAAAGGCCGGGGATGCCTTTCAAAGCTCCGGGGATGCCTTTCAAAGCTCCGGGAACGGATTTCAGAAGACCGGGGATGCCCTTCAGAGCTCCGGGGAAGCCTTTCAAAGCTCCGGGAACGGATTTTAGCGTTTGCAACATCTTGGGCAAGCTGGCTAGTAAACCAGTTCCTCCACCATAAGCTGCTATACCTCCTACTATTCTGTCCGGAAGGGACTTTTCTTTATCCATTGCATCACGAACTCCTCCGTAAAGGCTTACTCCTCCGGTAATTCCGCCCAGGCTATCAAGAATCGGAGCAGGGGTTTTGGCTAGATTAATACCCAATTTGCCCGATTCAGCCAAATCTCCTCCAAAACCAAGTACATCAGCAATATTGCCGCTGTAATCTGATAACACCCCTTGTTCATTTTCCTCTTTACGCTGTATCGTATTGACCGTATTACTTTGAACAGGCATTGATACACTGAACTGTAATGGTGGCGGTGAAGCACTGATTAACCCATTGGATTGATGAAAGTACTGATGGGCAGATGCTTTTGAGTGTTCCTGTTTTTTTGATGCTGCTTGTTTGGATTTTAAAGTCATGGTCTTTGGGAATTCTTGGGATAATAGTATTTACCTTATTGGGTTGATCATGTAAACCTAGAAAAATCAAATTCAACTTCCTTGTGACAGACGAGTATACTTTGCAATGAAAGTTCAAAGATGCCTTTACCCGGAATTTGTGTTGATTGGCCATGAGCAGTTTTAGTAATAAATTGCTCTAAAATATATAACTGATGCACCATGATTTCAGAGGTTTTCATTGGAATTTGGCATTGTTCTTCGATGCCTTCAACCTCACGAAGTTAGGGAGTTTAGGAATGCAATGCAAGTCCGATTTTGTTTTGAACAATAAAATTTCGGTATTTCCGGAATTGTGATTCCGATGGCATGTTTAATTTTTCAGCCACACTCAAAGGATATAAAACGCCCTGAAGCTTAAGTATCTGTGAAACATGGGAGCAAAAGATTTGTCTTTCATAATGTTGGCAATTGAATTGGCAGCCCGGGCTTCCACGCCAAACCGGTTGGTAAAAAACCAGCCGAGACCCAGATAAGCACTGCCGGCATTACTGTTCAGGTTGAGCTCGGATTCAAAGCCATTGATGTCGGTATACTGGCTGCGCACAAGCCGCCCGTAAGTGACGCCTGCTTTGGCAACAAAACTCCCTTCGCGGAAAACCACGCCCACGGGCACATCGGCATAGGCCATATAATACCGCTCGGGACTGGCCATTACTAAATCCGAACCTCTGTCGCGGGCTCCTTTTTCACTGTACAGCAACTCTAAGCTGATACCCCATCGCTGACTCAGCCACACTTTGCCGACGAGGCCGACATTAAATCCAAACTTGTCGTAGCCTACCATGCCGTCTCCGTCAATCTGAGCGGCATTGATACCGGCCACAAACCCGGCATTAAACGTGTTTTGGCCCGAAACGGAAGCTGTAAAAAACAGTAATACCGGGAGAATAAAAACAAAATGCCGTATCATATCATATTCAGGTTAAATGCCAAATATAAGACAACATTGCGGCATTAGTAAGCGGGGACATTGCCAATTGGGGGTTTTTGCTATTTTTACCGTCAATGCTTCGCGAAGCGAAGCCCACAAAATGACATGAAAAATAAAAAAAAGTTGCTTACTCAGCTTGAAACAGTTATCCGTGAAGGAGGCTATACTTTGCGCTATGAAAAAGGGCATTTCAGGGCCGGATATTGTACGCTGGAACAGGAACGGATAGTGCTTGTCAATCAATTTCTCGATTTGCCTGCAAGGTGTGACTGCCTGCTGAGCCTTTTACCCGGTTTAAACTTTGACCGGGCTGTTATGGGTGCGGAAGCCAGAGGCCTGCTAGATAGCCTGATGCACGAACTGGAGCTGACGAAACATTCACTGTTTAATCCCGGAGGCGGAACATGAAGCTGAAAGCCACATTTCTAGGCACAGGAACCTCACAGGGCGTACCCGTTATCGGATGCAAATGCCTTGTTTGCCGATCTGAAGATGCCAGAGACAAACGCCTGCGAACCTCACTCATGCTGGAAATACCAGGTGATAATCCTTACCGCATTGTATTTGATACCGGCACGGACTTTCGTCAGCAAATGCTCGCCAATGATATTGATCATGTGGATGCATTGGTGTTTACTCACGAACACAATGACCATACCGCCGGACTGGATGATGTGCGTCCCTTTAATTTCAGACAGAATTCAGATATGCCCGTGTTTGCTTCGCCGGAGGTTCAAAGTGCACTCAGGTCCAGGTTTGACTATATCTTCAATGGCCATAAATACCCGGGACTGCCGAGGATTGAGCTACATACCATAGAAGCAGATTACCCCTTTATGGCAGGGCCTTTGGAGCTGTATCCCATTCGGGTGTTTCACGGGAAAATGCCCGTACTGGGGTTCCGCACCGGGGATTTTACCTACATAACGGATGCCAAGTTTATCCCGGAATCAAGTCTGGAACAAATCAAAGGCAGTAAAATTCTGGTGTTGAATGCGCTTCATCACAAAGATCACTACAGCCACCTGAGCGTGGATGAAGCCCTGGAAATTATCGCGAAAATTGGGCCTGAACAAGCCTATCTCACTCATATCAGCCACTCAATGGGTTTACATGAGGAAGTACAGAAAACACTGCCCGATAACATTTTTCTGGCTTATGACAATCTTACGATTGAAATTTAAGCTTATTCTATTACATCTTTTTTCACATCCACCCGGTGTTAACGGTTTTTGATTACCATTCTATTTTACCACCCCCAATTTCCCCCTGTACACATAGCCGTAATCGCTATAAAAGACCAGCATATACATGCCGCCCGGCAGTGTATTTGTGTTTATTTGCAGTTCATGAGCGGTGGGGCTGTCCATTTGATGAGCCGCTATTGATTCTTGCCGCAGCAGACGGCCTTGCAGGTCGTAGAGCGCCAGCCTGCCCGGGCCGGGTATTTGCACCGTAGCCATGGAATGAGTTGGGTTTGGGTAGATGGTTAAATTGCCCATTTCTGATTCCAATACATCTTGTACGCTTACTATGCTGTCTGTTTTGCAGTAGTTGTATGGGAGACCCAGGGTATCGCAGGGGCTGCCCTCCAGTGCGCCCAGGCAGTAGTTGGGAAAGTTGGGAATGGTGCGGAAGTTTCGCACCGGTAAAGCTAAACCATCTTGCTCAAACCCACTGGCAAGCCCGGCAGAGTCGGGATGGTGTATGACATTTAAACCCATAGAACTGCTGCCATTGGCAAAGTATATTTTGCCGTCGGGGGCTAAAATTGCATTGCCCGATATCGTCACAAAATTTGGATTCAATTGATAGGTATCTACCTGACCTACTTGAATTTCAGTATCAAATATATTGTCTGCTTCCAAATCGTATTGATATACCTGAAATACATTGCTCACATATAAATACCGGTTGTTGGGTGATATGGCACATCCATTGCCAAGTCCTAACTGTGGTCCTTGCGCTTGCTGCACATTACTCAATGCACCGGTACACCGGTCAAAGTCCATAATGACCAATCTAAATGGTTCAATATAAGATGGAGAGGCTGTTAATATAAGTCTAGATCCATCCTGATTATAGCAAAATTGGCCTGAACCGTAACTATAAACCGGAAAGTCAAATGCATGAAACTGTTGATATTCTAAGCCATTTGGAGTTAGTAAATACTGATGGTAACCCAACATATACTCCAAATTTTCTGCTACTCGCCCAAACATCAGCCACCAATCCCGGCCATTGGCATGCCGAACCGCTGACAAGCCTCCGGGTGTCAGCCGGTCTCCATCTAATATTGTCTGATTCGAGTACAGCACTTCCAGTCCATCTTCAGTTTGCTTAAGGCGATGTGTATATATTTTATCAGAGATCACTTTCCCAATAGACAAATACGATTCAGAGACTGTGGTGGTTAGTATAATATATTCATCCACTGTTTCAGGTATTGGCAAGGCTATACTGCTTTGTCTTACGGGGAGGCCATTATTGATCGCATGGCCTCCCCAAAACAGTTGTCTTACAAAGGTATCGTTCAATGAATCGCCCCCCACAGGTATATTATTCTCAAAATCTCTGATCTGAAACCCATTGTAATAAAACAACTTCTCTCCGGCTTCAGAACTCATTACGATGCCGGTAAAATTAAATAACCAACGAAAATGATTTGTGGAATCATTGACCCAGTCTCCCATAACGATACCGGTTTCATCAAACTTGATATCAATTAACCCATACCCTCCTTGCGGATTAAATATTGGTCCATTATCACCTAACATCCAGTTAAAATCTCTTTTTTGGGCAAAGACCAGCAAATTCAATGTCATAAAAAATAGCATTGAAACAAACTTAAAGTGCGACACCCCAACTTTGTATTTAAGATGAACAAAATGTGTACTTCCGGTTATTTGCATAGGTTAAGCTTCATGGGAATTAGAAAAAAAGCACAACTGGAAAGCCCTTATCATCTGGTATATTCAAACAAATATTGCCCAAACATAAGCTAAATTTATTAAGTCGACATGTCGCGCTTTGACATTTGAACCAAATTTAAAACTAATTTCTTGTGAAAAATCTTTGTGTTATTTTAACTCGCACCTGCCACTATGCTAAAGATGCCCGGAGGGCATTTGAAAAATCTGCTATACATAACAGTAAAAATCTATGAATTCGCTTGCTTACTTCATCACCCCCATTTTCCCCCTGTACACATAGCCATCTTCGCTATAAAAGACAAGCATATACATGCCGCCCGACAGTGTATTTGTGTTTATTTTCAGTTCATGTGCGGTGGAGCTGTCCATTTGATGAGCCGCTATTGTTTCTTGCCGCAATAGATTCATGGCTGAGGAAAGATTCGTAACAAGCGCAATTTAATGGATATTTGTCATTCTGAATAATCATTCTCAATTAATATTATTGTTATTTTACATATATGTCGCTATTGGAAATTACAACCGAATTTCTATTGATTTTCAGTAGCAAGTTAGTTTTGGGTCGGTGTATGGAGGTATATGCAGTAAAATGCTATTGATTCCATGAAACAGCTATTTTTGCATCCTTCATCTATATCACCTTGTAATTGAAAAATCCAGCTACTAATATTTTTCCGGTCGAATTGGAGGAAGGCTTGAAGAAAATTCCGGGCTTAGACAGTAAGGCATTGTTAGAGGCTATATCTTCGGAAAATGCACCGGTATCAATCCGGTACAACCGGTCAAAAATGCTGCCGGAACCATTACCAGCACAAAAAGTACCGTGGTGCAGCACCGGATATTATGTACAGGAGGTGCGCAAATTTATAACCGATCCCTTTTGGCATGCGGGTGCGTATTACGTTCAGGAAGCATCATCGATGCTGCTGTGGGCTGTATTGGATGGGCTGTACAAAAGCAAACCGGCATTAGTACTTGATTTATGTGCTGCCCCGGGTGGAAAATCCACGCTTATAAGTGACTGGCTGAATGAAAAAGGAGTTTTAGTCTCTAACGAAATCATCCCGAAGCGATATAGTATACTGGAAGAAAATATGACCCGATGGGGACAAGGTTTCAATGTTTTAACCAATACAAAAGTGGAAACCTTTTCCCGAAACGGTATTCAATTTGATCTGGTAGTTGTAGATGCACCTTGCTCCGGTGAAGGTCTTTTCAGAAAAGACCCTAAAGCCATTCAGGAATGGACCCCGGACAGCAATCTAAAATGCAGCATTCGGCAAAAAGTCATTCTGGACAATGCATGGCAGGCATTAAAACCGGGAGGTCACATCATATACAGCACCTGCACTTACAATACGCTTGAAAATGAAGATGTCCTAAACTACATGATAGAAAAGTTCGGGGCTGAAATTGTGACTCCGGAATTGCCGGATAACTGGGGCTTTGTAAAAAGTGAACTAAAAACAGGTCATGCTTATAGGGCGTACCCTCATTTAGTAAAGGGCGAAGGATTTTTTACAGGGGTATTGCAAAAACCTGTAAACAGCTTACCCCACAACATTACCAATCGCAATAATCGGGCCTCCTACCGGTTTTTCTACCCGATTGCTATTTCCGGAAAAAAAAATGCTATACCAAAAGAAGAGAAAGACCTTACTAAACCATTTGAAAACTGGGATTTTTATCAAAACAGAGATACCATATTTACTTTTCCTTCTGAATGGAAAGATATATTTCAGATCCTGAATGACTCAGTGCCTGTGAAGTGGGCAGGTGTGCCTGTAATGAATGTCAATAGGTTGCAAAAACAACCTCATATTGGGCTGGCATTGAACTATAAAAGCTCAGGTGAGTTTGAAAAGGTAGAATTTAGTTTGGAGGATGCACTGAGCTATTTGCGCGGCCAGGCATTGCCATTTTCAGGAGGTACGAAGGCAGGTTATCTGCAAGTGGCGTTTAAAGGGCGGCCTCTTGGCTGGGTAAAAAATGCGGGGAAACGGCTGAATAATTTGTACCCGAAAGCCTGGAGAATTAAACACTATTAAAAAGGCCCTGAATAAATTCAGAGCCTTTCCCATTTTAAACCAATTATTTCGGGCTGTTACCGGGCAAACGAAGTTGCCCTTTTCTCGCGGATAACGGTTACCTTGATCTGGCCGGGATACTGCATTTCGTCCTGTATCTTCTCGGCAATCTCAAACGAAAGCTGATCAGCCCGGTCATCACTCACTTTTTCACTTTCAACAATCACTCTGAGCTCACGGCCCGCCTGCATGGCATATACCTTTTGTACGCCTTCATAGCCCAGCGCTATATCTTCAAGGTCGGAAATACGCTTCAGGTAACTTTCCAGAATTTCCCTGCGTGCACCTGGACGCGCTCCTGAAATGGCATCACAGGCCTGAATAATCGGCGACAGGATGGAATTCATTTCAATTTCGTCGTGATGAGCTCCTACTGCATTGCAAACTGCGGCATTCTCATTGTATTTCTGGCAAAGTTTCATGCCGTACAGAGCGTGTGAAAGCTCAGATTCTTCCTCTGAAACTTTTCCGATATCGTGCAATAAGCCGGCACGTTTGGCCAGTTTAACCAATTTTGGCGAAAGCCCCAGTTCGGCAGCCATGGTGGCACACAAATGAGCCGTTTCTATGGAATGTCTCAAAAGATTCTGACCGTAGGAAGACCTGAAACGCATCCGGCCCACCATCCTCACCAGTGCGGGATTCAGACCGTGTATGTCCAGGTCAATGACAGTGCGTTCTCCAATTTCCCGAATATCTTCTTCCAGTTCTTTCCGCGTCTTCTCACAAACTTCCTCAATGCGGGCCGGATGAATACGCCCATCCGCAGTGAGTTTTTTCAATGCCTGACGACACAATTCCCGTCGAATCGGATCAAAACTGGAAATAACGATGGCCTCTGGGGTGTCATCCACTACCAGCTCCGCTCCGGTGGCAGCTTCCAGTGCACGGATGTTTCGCCCTTCCCGTCCAATGATCTGTCCTTTCTGATCATCGCTTTCCAGATGGAATACCGAAACGGTATTCTCGATGGTGTATTCGGCACACATTCGCTGAATGGTTTCAATCACTATCTTTTTGGCATCCTTGTTGGCTGATGCCTTGGCGTTTTCAACTATTTCCCGCGTAATGGACATGGCATCATTCTGTGCCTTTTCACGGACTGCTTTTAACAGCTCCTCGCGTGCATCGCTTTCCGTGAGCCTGGCAATTTTTTCAAGTGCTTTGATGTGCTCTTCACTGGCTGCTTCCAGTTGCTCTTTCTTTTTGCCAATAATCTCGAGCTGCTTGTTGAGGTTTTCCTTGATCAACTCAATTTCCTGCTGCCGGTCCTGCAACTCTTTGAGCCCTTCATTCAAGTTGTTTTGCTTGTCCTGGAAACTCTGTGTTTTTTGCTTCAGGGCATTTTCTTCTTCGCGAAGAGCCATCTCTGCCTCTTTGATCTTGAGTTTGCGGTCTGAGATCTCACTTTCAAAATCAGCTTTCATTTTGATATAGCGCTCCTTGGCTTCCAGAATCTTCTTGCGCTTGATCTCTTCGTTTTTCTCCTCCGCTTTCTTGATCAGCCTTTTGGCTTCGCGATCGGCATCCTCAAGTGTTTTGGCCGATGCCTTCCTGGCTTCGCTGATTATTTGGTCAGCCCGGTTGTCGGCCTCAGTCAGCCTTGCTGCACTTCGTTTTTTGTGTATCAGTGTGGCTATCACATAGCCAACCACCAACATCACCAATCCTGTAAGTACCGGTAAAAAGTTTTCCATGGTACGTTGTGTTTAAAATTAATAAAAAGCAGGTATCCTTCGGATATTCTGCTGTTAACACAAGAACCGTTGATGCGAATGTGAAAATTGAAGAATCGCTATTGGCTGGCTTCAGGTTTCAGTGCCTGATCGAGCAATTGATCAATCTTGTCTAGCCCCGCTTTAACCCCCGCCAGATCAGGATCCGGCGCTTTCTTTTTAAACTGGTCAAAAGCCAGCGAAAGCAAGGTCATTGATAAATAATCCTGCTTGTCGCGCTGAGGGTAAGTCAGTTGGAAATGATTGATCTTATCGTTAATTGATTTAACGATGTTGCGAAGAGAAACTTCTTCCGTGGCCGGAATGGTAACCGGAAAAGGCCGGCCGGCAATAACTACCGTAATATGTTTGGTCTCTTCTTTACTCATGATGCCACTTTTTCTCTGGCCATTTTATCAATACATCCGTCAATATATACGATGTACGATTGAAGCTGTTCTTTAATTTCACGCAGGCCTTTGTCGTCCAGTTCCGTCCCGCGGCTCTTTGACCTGGCCTCCCGCAATTGGTTCTCAAGCTCGGCAACGCGGTCACGGCAATTACCAAGCTGTTTCTCAAGCATAATTTTGTTATCCCTTAAAACTTCAACCTGCTCTCTTAAGTTCCTGTTGGTCTTTAAGAGGGAATTGATTTTCTCTTCAATTGCAGATAGCCTGTTCGTTAACATGTTTATGCCTTGAGGTTCAAAGATACTAACATTGATTAGTAAAAAAATGATTAGCGCCGTATAACCGCATTAAATTCTTGTTCAAGCCTGCCCATAACCCTGTTCATCAGCTTGTCAATATCGCGGTCGGTGAGTGTGCGGTCTTCATCCTGCAACTTGAGCGAAATACCGTACGACTTCATATTCTCTCCCAACTGTTCCCTATTTTGATACACATCAAAAAGGGTGAGCCCGGCAAGCAGTTTTCCTGCTTCTTTTTTTATCACTTTTTGTAGTGCATTATACCCTACTTCATCATTCACCACCAAAGCAAGATCCCGCTGCACCGACGGGTACTTTGACCAGGGCCTGAATTCGGCTTTGGAAGTGGCCGCATTCTCCAACAGGAGCTTCCAGTTGAAATCAGCCAAATAAACCTCCTGTTTGATATCCATGGAACTGCATAGCCCGGGATTCACCTGCCCGTAAGTTACCACTGCCTGCTTCCCTTTCATTACCTGCTCTGCCGCAGCAAAAACCTCGTCGGCAACTGCTGAAGCATTTTCAATACTGATGCCAAAGCGCTGCAACAGGAGATGAACCACGCCTTTGATGGTATAAAAATCAGCATCTCCCATTGCCGACTTCTGCCAGCTCCGCGGATGCCTGTTTCCGGTGATCATCAAACAGAGATGTTCCTTTTCACTATACTCCCGGTCAGTTGCTATATAGGTTTTCCCAAACTCAAACAACTTGAGATCGTACATTTGACGATGGATATTGCGGGCCAAACTCTCCAGTCCTCCGTAAACCATCGTTGGCCTCATGGCATCCAGTTGCTGATTGGATGTGTTATTCACATGCACCATACTTTGAGCCAAAGTTGGCATGTGCCCGGCAAACCAGTTCGAAGGTTGTAACGACAGGTTCATCATTTCGCTGAACCCCAAAGCTGCCAGACGGTGACTCACTTCAACCCGAACATCCTCAGCCGCAGGATGACTGTGATACCCGATGGGGATGGAAAGCACGGGACGGGCCGGAACGCGGTTTATACTGTAAATGCGAAGGGCTTCCTCTATCAGGTCAATTTCGCGAGTAACATCGGGTTTA
>JBJHCA010000027.1:0-38457 GCA_050485785.1 Saprospiraceae bacterium
GGCGGGGTTTTTGGTTACTTTTTGACCTGCAGCAAAAAGTAACGAAAGCGGACGTTGAAATGCAGTAGCCAAACTATATAGCCAACCTCAAGAAAAAAAGCGGAACCACACCATCAACGTCAAAATGCAGTCCTCTACGTCAAGAACAAAATCTACCTTTAACCATCTATCCATTGTTTAAAAAAACTCCGCATTTGCAAATTAGGCGTTAAGAAATGGCAGAAATAGCAGGAAAATAAGCCGGTGCTGTATGAGCTCGAAGAGCGAGTTTGGCGGCTCCCTGCTATTTTTGACATTTTAGCCAAAGCTGCGGTAGCGGCGGGGTTTTTGGTTACTTTTTGACCTGCAGCAAAAAGTAACGAAAGCGGACGTTGAAATGCAGTAGCCAAACTATATAGCCAACCTCAAGAAAAAAAACGGAACCTCACCATCCACGTCAAAATACAGCCCTCTACGTCAAGAACAAAATCTACCTTTTACCATCTATCCATAGCTTTAAAAAATCTCCGCATTAGCAGATTAGGCGTAAAGAAATGGCAGAAATAGCAGGAAACAGAGCCGGCGCTGTTTGAGCTCGAAGAGCGAGTTTGGCGGCTCCCCGCTATTTCTGACATTTTAGCCTAAGATGCGGCAGCGGTGGGTTTTTGGTTACTTTTTGACCTGCAGCAAAAATTAACGAAAGCGGACGATGGAATGCAAACACCATGCATGCTATGCAAGCTCAAAACATAAAAATCAGAACCATACTTTAGCCCTCTATGAAGATCGCATCAATTATTCCCAATTACCAACCCTTTGGTATGCATAAAATACCACTTACCCATACAAACCATTTAAACCGGCATTTTATGCCACTTCGAATGGTGTATAAAGCCACAAATGTTGAAGAAAAAAGTGGTGTAGGAGAATATTGGTTTGGCTTTGAAGCTCTTGAGCGATCACATTGAAAGTGTTATTCAATACGGAGATGATCTCAATTCAGAGCCATTAATTGCAGGATATTCCCTTAAGCTTCAACAGGCCTGAAGTCAACATTTTCACTCTCCTTTTGAATTTATTGACGAGGTATGGATAAAGCTTTGTTTAATCGCCTTTTTCATGTGATAAAGTCGTAATAGGTTCGGTAGCTTCTTTGGGGTATTCAATTCGGATGTGGTGAATGCTTTTCAGCATTTTCTTGAATACTCTTTTGCAGGTTGCGAGGTCGGAAAAACTTATTGAGGACCGGTCAAACTGTTCTTCATTCATTTTATGTCGTATGATTTTATCAACAAGCTCATCGATTTCATCGGATGAAGGGTTCTTTAAGCTTTTGCTACTGGCTTCCAGTGAATCAGCAAGCATAAGAACTACTTCTTCCTTAGTTCGGGGTCGTGGTCCGGGATAGCGGAATGCCTTATCACTAAGCACATCGTCAGTGTCTTTTTTATGTTTATGAAAGAAGTATTCGACACGAGTAGTACCGTGATGAGTAAGAATAAAATCGATGACAACCTGGGGAAGGCCTTCTTTACGTGCCAGTTTTACACCTTCGGTAACATGATCGATAATGATGTTAGCGCTTTCTTCTGCACTAATTTTAAGGTGGGGGTTGTCTTCCGGCTGATTTTCAATAAAATGGTACGGATTTTTCATTTTGCCAATATCGTGATAAAGTGCCCCTACTTTGATGAGCAGGGCATTGATACCAATTTTTTTTGCTGCTGCTTCAGCAAGATTAGCCACCTGCAAAGTATGCTGAAAAGTGCCCGGTGCGCGAATCGACAACTTTTTGAGCAGAGGTTTATCGAGATCTGCCAGCTCTGACAAAGTGATATCAGACAAATAACCAAAAATTCTTTCCGACAGGGGAATCAGCGGATATGCCATCAGGGTTAGAAATGCCCCGAAGCCCAGCCATCCGTATACCTGATAGTCAATGCCTGTAAGCGAACCGGCTTCAAACATGGAAAACGCAGTAAACAAGGTAATATACGTGGCCAGGATATAAGCAATGGAAAAGAAAAATCCCGACCAGTAACGAGTTTGCAGACTTGTAAACAATGCTACCAGTCCGGCTATGATATGCATGATGGTAAAAATATACCCTTCTGAAGTAATATAACTGGACAGAAGTATTACTGCTAAAAATGAGAGAAATGCAGTGGTTCGGCTAAAGAAGTTTTTGAGCACAATGGGTGCGATACAAAATGGTATCATATACACACTCAGCAGATCATAATGCTCAAGCAGGTAGGTAAAGTACGAAAACGCCACCAACCAAATAGATATAAACAGCACATCCTTGAAGTTGGAAAAAGTATCGGTGTCATACCGGCGTAAAAAAGCCCCAAACAGGAATACCGTAAAAAGAGCGAGCAATGAAAAGCCTCCAAACACCACGTAACGGTTGCGGAATGCTTCCATGTCTTCCTTAAAGCGGACTTCATAAGACTGGAGACGGGCATATATCTCCTCCGTTACGATACTGCCATTCATAACGATCAAGTCACCACGCTGAACCATTCCTCTGTGGCGGGAAATATTGTTGAGTTCCATCTGAAGTAGCCTGGCTGAAAGGCTGTCCTGATAAAAAGTATTGGCATTGACCAGCCCTGAAACCAATGGCGTGACCAGGTGAATATCGGGCAAAGCCCCGCGCATCTCCGAGATAAGCTGATTGCGGGCATCATCAACTGTTGTCAGTTCTCCGGTACTGACAATATGCTGAATGTTGTTCCTGATGACAATGATTTCGGCGACCTCAGGTATGGACTCCAATACCGGCTGATCTATTATATTGGTAAGGTATTCCAAACTCAGCTGCTCATATCGTTCAGGACGTTCGAGTATATCAACTGGTCGTTGAGCTCCACTCAGTGTTGCCATCCGGTTTTTTTCTTCTTCAAACTTAACCCTGAACTGATCCAGTGTTTCTTCTTTTACTGACAGATCATGGAGATAGTATGGTCTGAAATTATTTTTTACCTGCTCTTCCAGTGCCCTGACTTCAGAGGCCGGTTTTTTTATGGCAAAATCCATGGGAGCGTAGAGGTCTTCATACTTCCAGGTTTGACCAAGATTATATTGATAATCAAAGCGACCCTGATCGGGAAACATGAGTGAAATGAGAACCACTACACCGGCAAGCAACAAATAATTTGATATTTTGCGAATGAATTGCATACGTCTACATTAAAACGCTAAAATATGAATTTAGACGGGAAGATTGCCTGCATTACCGGAGCCAGCCGGGGAATTGGTTTAGCTATCGCCAAAAAGCTTGCCGCAGCGGGTGTTGAAGTGATATTACTGGCCAAATCCATGGAAGCTCATCCCAAACTTGAAGGCACATTACCTGAAGCTGTTCGCGAAATTGAAGAACTCGGCGGGCAGGCAAGGGCATTCAGGCTGGATGTGCGCAATGAAGAGGACATTGCTGATGTATTTCGCAATATTGCCGGACAATACCCGCACATTGATTTCCTTATCAACAACGCCAGTGCCATATTTCTGGCCGGTACAGAGCATGTGCCGGCCAAGAGGTTCGATCTGATGCACCAGGTCAATGTAAGGGGAACATTCCTGGTAACCCAACAGGCATTGCCCCTGCTGAAGAAAGCTGACGGAGCCCACATTCTCAACCTTTCCCCTCCGCTGAGTCTTGAACCACGCTGGTTTGCCAACCATCTGGCCTACACCATGAGCAAGTACGGAATGAGCATGTGCGTACTGGGCTGGGCCGAGGAGTTTCGGGAATACAAAATCGCAGCCAATGCATTGTGGCCCGAAACTATCATTGCCACGGCTGCCGTGCAAAACCTACTGGGCGGAGATGCTGCCATGCAGCAAAGCCGCAAACCGGAAATTGTCGCAGATGCCGCCATGTCTATTCTGGTGCGCGATCCCACAAAGTTTACCGGCCGGTTTTGCATCGATACGGAAATTCTGACTGAAGACGGTATCTCAGATTTCTCTGCATATCAGTACTACAGCGGTTCAACGCTGCTCAAAGACCTGTTTTTGGAATGACACATACCATGCCGGTTAATAAAGGCAGTTCTTTTTTTGTTCAGGATAGCTCTTTGTGGGCGTACTTCGTCCGCTGTGTATGAATCCCAACAGTATCCGCATGTTTAGCCGACCATGTATTCTTTTATCAATCAGTTTAAGTTTCTCTTTCTACACAGAATAGAGTTCTGCGTACTTTGCACTTACATAACTCATAAAAGGATCAAGCGACAGTGGTGAGCCCGTTACTTTCATACATAAATTGCGCCCGTTATACAAGTTGCCGTGCGCATGGATGTTCGATCTGAGCCACTCCAGTAATGGCATCATGTTTCCCGCGGATAGCTTTTCACGAAGATCGGGAATATCAGATTCAGCCCTGGCAAAAAACTGAGCGGCATAAAAACTTCCCATACTGTATGTGGGGAAGTAACCCATAGAGCCATACGACCAGTGAACATCCTGCAGGATTCCCATGCTGTCGTCAAGAACTTCCACCCCAAGAAATTCACGGTAGCTGCTATTCCAGTATTCACGGGCATCTTTTACTTCAAGTTCCCCGGTAATCAGCTTTTTCTCCATTTCAAACCGGATCATAACGTGGATGTGATAATGCAGCTCATCGGCTTCGGTACGGATAAACCCCGGCTCTATTTTATTGATGCCCCGGCAAAATTCATGCACAAGAATATCACCCAACACTTTGGGAAAAATGTGCTGCAAAGCCGGATAAAAGTGCATCCAAAACTCCTTCCCCCGGCCGACATGGTTCTCCCAAAGCCTGCTCTGGCTTTCGTGAATGGCCAGTGATGCGTATCTGCCCGCCGGCATGCCGTATTCATCAGCGGGCAATCCCTGTTCATACAATGCATGGCCACCTTCATGAATAGTTGAAAACAACATATTCTGCATGTCATTTTCATCAATACGGGTAGTAACCCTTACATCGCCCGGTGAAAACGTAGTGGTAAACGGGTGAGCAGACAGGTCCTGCCTTCCCCGGTTAAAATCGTATCCCATCGCGTTCAGCACTTTAATCCCAAAATCCCATTGTTTTTGCTTGTCAAAATGCTTGTAAAGAAAACTGTTATCCGGTGGAACTGCTCTTCGGATTTCGGCTGCAAGCGGTACAATGCGCAATTTTACTTCTTCAAATATAACATTGACTTCAGCGGTAGTGGCATCGGGCTCAAACTCATCCAGAAGCGGATCGTACGGATGACCGGTATATCCAAGAATAGAGGATTCTTCACGCTTGATATCAACTACGCTGACGAGATGCTCCCGGAACAATGCAAAGTTTTTCTCTGATTTGGCTTTTTGCCATGCATTGAATGCTCTGGAGAATACTTTTGACCGGTTAATCACAAAATCCTTGCTGAACTTTCTCTGCTTCTCGAAAGCTTTCCTGGCCAGCTCAATATTCCGACGCATTTTCAAACTTCCGGTGCTTTCATTGTTCAGTCCGACTAATAACTCCCCAATATCATCATCCACACTCAGCTCATGTGCCATGCCTGACAACGTGGCTAACTGGCCAGCACGATACTCGGCTCCGCCTTGCGGCATATATACCTGCTGATCCCAACGCAATACACTCATAGCTGCGTGTAAATCGGCTATTTTAATAAATTTCTTTTTCAGTTGATTATACATTGGTATAGTTATGAGTTGTTAAGTCGTATAAAATAAATCAATAAACAAATCCAGCCCAATACGAACAGAAGCCCGCCCACAGGTGTAACAGGGCCTAAAATAGCCGGAGGTAAAACCGTGACAAAATCTCTAGCAGCCAGTAAGTAAAGGCTTCCTGAAAACAACACTGAACCCGCGATAAAACTGTATCCCGCCAGTACCAACCATCTGTTGCTCTTTGTTCCGGCTACAAACGCACAAATCAGTGCCGCCAAAACGTGAACAAACATATAGAGCATGGCAGTTTCCAGGAGGCTCATTCTTTCAGGTTCTATATGAGGTTTCAACCCATGAGCACCCCATGCTCCAAGGATAACAGCCACCATGCCCAGCAAAGCAGCTGAGATACCCAAACTTCGGATCATTGCGTTAATTTTCTTCTGGAATACGGAATCAACACTTACATTTGGATCATGGTTGCAAAAAATTGGATTTACGGGATAGCCGGCGGGGTTCTCTTAGCATTAGTGCTTTTGTTTATTCTGGCAGGTAACATCAGGATGCCATGGGCTTCCCTGTCTGTTTGGGAAGCAGTTCCCCATTCTTCAGCCATAATGGTCCACACCAATATTGATGGCTTGCACCGCTTTCAGCATCAGCTTGGAAGTATTCCGGGACTCCCGGGTTCAAGAATACTGGAAGCAATGGACAGCTCATGGGTACACCTCGGACTGGCCGGGCAGTCTTATGAATTGGTATTGGCTGGTTGGAACATGGGTGCTGCGGCTCCGTCCTACATTGTCAGTATTGACATGAAAAACCAAGTCGGCAAAGCACCGGAATGGCTCGAAAAAAAAGCTGACAGTTTAAAGCTGAGCCGGGTAAGAGGGCATGACAATACATACCAGATCAATATTGGAGAACAGCCCTTTTTGCTGTCTGCATATAAAAACATCCTTGTTCTCTCTACAGGAAGTCTGGCTACAGAAGCAGCCAACCAGCAACTTCGCGCCTACAAAAGCCGGCTACCCCGAATCAGAGCAATGAAGCGGCTCATGCATCTTCACAAAGACAATGACAACCCGGTAATGTACGTGCAATGGGACGCGGCCGGACCATTTGCAGGCCCTGTGTTTAAACCCGGATACCCGGTCGAAAATCTGAAAGATTTTGGCTGGATGAGTTTTGAGTTAAGCGATGACTGGGCAGGTTTTAAACACGGCCAAGGATTCTGGCAGCCGGATTACCCCCGGGATGTCTTGAAGCAGTTGGCCTCCGTTCAGCCGGGTAACTGGAACTTCCATCAGCATATCCCTCAAAATGCCATGCAGGTGTTGGTAATGAGCCATGATGAGGATAGGTGGCCTGAAATTTTAAGCCGGGGAAGTTCTGAGTTTTTCAGATTACATATACAACCCTGGCTTGGAAAAGGTGCGGCATTGGTAACACTGGAGCCCTTGAGCGAGCCGGTAAGAGGATTTAAGGCAATGGTGCTGGATATTGGCAATGACGATGTATTTGATGCCACATTAGGCGAAAAACTACTCGAAAGCGTTGAAGATCAGATATTCGAACACCGTGAATACCGCATATTCATGCTGGATGAGCAGGAACCTGTTGGTGAGTTTTTTGGGAAAAAACAAAATGTGATCTATAAACCGTATGCAGTTAAACGCGAGGGTGTGCTTATTATGGCCAACCATCTTAATCACCTTCGTCAATGGCTGGATGCCCTGGACCTTGAACAGGGGACGCTGAAAAATTTACAGGAAGAACCATATCTGTTTGCCTGGCAGTTTAACCCCGCACTGGCCATGAACCTGCCTGAACTCTATGCACGGGATGAAAAAGCAAGCTTCTGGATAAACTTTCTTCATCAAATGGAGACCCTCAATGAAGGCTTAATGACATACCGCTATCACCTGCGTGGATTTGAAGCCCGGTACAGGGGATTTTTCTCTTCTGACACGATTCAGGCTACGACAGGCCGGCAACCGAGAGTGACCGGCCAACTATGGCAAACAGAAGCTGCGGCTAGAATTGTTATCGGCCCACTAAAAGTAAAGTCTATTGCCGCAAGCATTAAAATTATGGCTCAAGACTCCGATAACCGCCTGTACGCCTGGCATACAGATGGTACGCTGCACTGGTCGCGCAAGATTGACGGCAAATTACTTTCAGAGGTTGTACTGACCCTTGAGGGATTTCTCATGTTTAACACTGCAGACCGGGTGTACCGGGTACGGCCTGAAGATGGTGCCAACGCAGGTGGTAGCCCGCCTTTCACCTTGCCGGCAGCTACCACCACCGGACTGGTATATAACGACCACAGGCGTGATGGTTCATTTTACATTTTTGCCGAAAACGGAAATGTGTACGGATTCCAGTCAGACGGATTACCATTGAGCCGCATGCGTCGCAAGGAAGCAGGTGTGCCGGCATTTCAGCCGGTGTCCTTTGTAACCGGCGGGGTGTTTCACATGGTGATGACTGACAGTGATAAAAGGCTGCATTGTTTTGACGAAACCGGGAAAAATTGTTTTCAACCCATTCAGCTTGAAGGTGAGTTTATACCCTATTTAGGCGTTGATATTCACACGCTAACCAGGCGTATTGTCATGTCTGGTAAAGACGGGCGGGTTTGGGTAACCAATCTGGAAGGCCTGCAGTTCAGACTTTTACCATCGGTTTCCGGAGCCGGAAAACGACATTTTGCATTGGCCGACCTGGGAAGTGACACCCGGAAGGATTATCTGGTGGCATCTGACACCCATGTAGCCCTGCATGCTTACGAAGGAAGTGATTTTAAAAGGCTCTGGGAGTATAAAACACCTCATCAGATTTCCGGTCTGCATGTTGTTCAGGCAGATGAGAGGACTTATCCATTGGTGAGTATTGAAATGGGTAGGCACGGATTGATGATACTCAATGAAAAAGGAGAACCTCTGCTCAGTAGTTTGCTGGAGGGCAATGGCAAACCGGTCATTCTGGGGCAGGACGTTGTCCTCAACCGCAACGGGCAGCTTGTCAGCTTGCGATTGCGTTGATTGAGCGGCAATACTTTTTCAATCCGGCTTTTTGCATTCCAATGTCCATCGGTCAAGCAAAGGATGGCGAACCTTGCCTTCGGGATCAGTGTATAATAAAATGGATTCGAACTTCGCTGGCCCATTGCTCCAGGACCATTCCATAAGATACCTGGCAGGATCCCCGGAGCTATGAAAACGGACCCTGGCCAACCTTTTCAGGGACAATCCGTTTGCGGTCAGACATTGCATCAGCTTCTCCCCTTCCCTGGCCGCATAAATCACATGGAATTTTCCTTCAGGGCATAGCAGCATGGCAACATGATCTGCAAGCTGCGAAGGCGGAAGAGTTTCACCGGCTCTGGATGCTTTTCTGGAATGATTTCTTTGCGATTGACCGCTTCCTCCACTAAAAAAAGGCGGATTCGAAATAATATGGCTGAATTTCTTTTTGGTATTCTTTCCAAATTGCCGTAGCGTTTGATTGACAACCTCTGCCCTCCATTCTTTGATCAAATACCTAAGATTGTGTTCCGACAAGCTAAAACCGGGCTCAAAAGGCTCCAGGGCAAGAATGTTGAGTTGTGGATTTCTCAGCGCTGACATTATGCTGAGAATTCCACAGCCGGAACCAATATCAAGAAGTGCAGAGCCAACACTTAAATCAGCCCAGGCACCCAAAAGTAGAGCATCTGTACCCACAGCCATTTGCGATACATCGTGCAGGACGGGGATATGTTTCAGGTAAAAAAGTTTCAGTTGCGGGTCAATTTTAAGACCTTTGCCGCGTAAAATTTCCGGAACTGAACTATCGGAAGTCATTTGATTCAACATTATTAAGTACACTTCATGAGCAAGCCGTCGCTAAAGTACGAACAACGCGGTGTTTCTGCATCAAAAAAGGAAGTTCACCGAGCTATAGCCGGCATGGACAAAGGATTATATCCCAATGCCTTTTGCAAGATCCTACCCGACTTTGCCGGGCAATCTGATGATTATTGCAACATAATGCATGCCGACACAGCAGGTACCAAAACCAGCCTGGCTTACCTGTACTGGCGCGAAACCGGCAGCACCAATGTGTTTAAAGGTGTAGTTCAGGACGCACTGGTAATGAACACCGATGATATGGCCTGTGCAGGAATGACTGGTCCGTTTCTGGTTTCGTCCACCATTGGAAGGAATAAGCGGTTGCTAGGTGGCGAAGTGCTTGAAGCCCTTGTTTCAGGAAGTGTTGAATTCATCGACAACATGAGATCACTCGGTATCGAAATGCACCATGCCGGAGGGGAAACTGCTGATGTTGGGGATATTGTACGAACCCTGGATGTTGGGTTTACTTTATTCGGCAGGATGCCGAAACAAAAAGTTATCAATATTGACATTAAGGAGGGTGATCAGATCATCGGAATAGCTTCCATGGGGCAAGCTGATTATGAGCCCGAATACAATTCAGGCATCGGGTCCAACGGGCTCACATCAGCCAGGCATGATACTTTAAGCAAATACTACGCAAGCAATTTTCCTGAAGCCTTTGATCCCGGTATGGCCAAAGAGGTTGCTTTTACCGGGCCTTACCGGCTAACAGACAGCTTTGATCATCAGGGGGTTAAGTATGAAATCGGAAAGTTGCTGCTGAGCCCGACACGCACTTATCTGCCATTCATCAAGCCTTTTTTGGAGAAATACCGAAGTGTTGTGAGCGGTATAATCCATTGCACCGGTGGCGGTCAAACCAAGGTGATGAAGTTCGTCAAAAATGTGCATGTAATCAAGGACAATCTTTTTGATATTCCGCCCGTATTCGAAATGATCCGGAATGCATCGGGCACTTCTCTTCGCGAGATGTATCAGGTGTTTAATATGGGGCACAGGCTCGAAATTTACACCCATGCCGATATAGCGGAAGAAGTTATCGGCCTGGCTGCTTCTATGGGGTTGGATGCCAGGGTTATCGGGCGTGTTGAGTCCGCTGAAAGCAACAAACTTAGTCTGCTTACGCAGGAAGGAGTACTACAGTTTGATGACGTGTAGACGTGTTTATTTTACATCACTTTTTGTTGGAGTTAAAACACGAACCGCACCAGTCGCATTTGATTGCGTACCAGACTGAGTGTTACAAACTCATTGACGTCAGTCTGCACGCCTGAACGAAGATTGAGGAGAGAATTGGGCTGGGTAATGGCAGGCAGTGCTCTCCGGCGGGCATCGCCATTGGCTGACACTACGTATTCACTGATAAGGCCGTTCACTTTAATTTCATCATTGTAAACAAACCGCAGACTTTCCGGTGAACGCAGCAAAAAATACGATGAGTACATGGCATCATCATCCTGAGAGTACTGCCTTTTGCGTAGGATTTCAGACCAGTAAACTTCGCCACTGGGGTGAATTGACAGCACGATGATGTCATCGTAATAATAATCCACATGCAGCAGATCACGGCCGGTGTAATATCGTCCCATGGCCGAAGAGGAACGTCTGGAAAATCGCTTTTGCTGTTCAACGATCAGCAACAAGCCCCCGTCGAACCGCAGCACTACGTCCTGCACGGCAATGTCAGTGAGGCGCATATTCTGATCTTGCGGTTTACCATAAAGCGACGAGAGGAACTGTTGATCCAGCGGAGTAAAGCTCAGTGTGTAACTCAGTGAGCCGGGTTCTATGCTCAGGTAAAAAAAGCCACTGGCATTCACCGGCCTGCGTTCTGCATAAAGGCCTCCTGCTACCAGTCTGTCATTGTAGTGATCGTAGGCAAATTTCACATCATAAATGCTGTACTCGTCCATCTCAACAGTTACCTGCTGAAGCTCTTCAGTCAGGAAATTATACACGTAGACCTCAAGATTTCCCGATTGTCTTCTGAACCTTCGTTCTTCAACATCCATTACCACATAAAGCCGGGCACCAGCCGTGAGAATGATATCGTGAACCCTTCGGTCGAGTGACAGCAGTGAAGGATTTACCGTTCCTTCCCAAACAACCTGTTTGTCCGTTACTGAATACAGCGTTCCGTTGATCGACCCCCTGTCGCCCCGCTGCCAGATCAGTACCTGGCTGCGGTCAGCTGACCAAATCAAGTCAATAGCTCCGGGGCTGATGTCTGCGGGAGTAGTTCTGATCAAGGCAGTATCTTTAATAGCTCCGGTGAGATAAAACTCATTCATGAATACCTGTTGCTGATTTCCGGAACGGGCAGCATAAAAAATCATGAATGTGGAGTCTCTGGGAACAGTGGCTTTAAAGTCAACCCGCTGTAGTGGTGTATGAATGTCAAACACCCCGATTTCGGTCATGCGTTCATTAAAATGCCTCAATTCGCCGGCACCGTCCGCTGTTGAAAAAATCACATAGCGGTCATCATACCGCCCCAGGATCTGAAACGAAGCATTGCTGCCTTTCAGGTTTACCGCATCACTCACAAAGATCATCTGTGCATTCATGCTCAATGGCAACATGAAAAGCATGACCAAACCGATGGATAATGCTGTTGAAATCTTATTCATTAAAAGTGTTCTCCTTTCAAGCAAAGAACACAATGGCCATCAAACGGGTTCATGCCGCGGGCCTGAGAAAAATGGCATAGGTTTTTAATCAGACGGAAACCTCAGATCTCTTCCGGATAACTCTTCAAAATTGTAGCTGAACGAAAAAGGCGGAGCAATGAATTGTGCCTCCATCATGTTGCGGAATACCGGTGCCTATCCATGAAAAAGAAGTACATTGTCCGGCTGTAAACGGCTAATGATTCAAGGTGAACCTTGTCACGAATGAAAATGCAGACTGTTCATCAACAAAGAGCTATTAATAAATCTCCTGATACAACTAGAAAGAAGCTGCAATCACTTCCTGATCAACCTGAATTCAGCCTGGCAATCAGGTAAAGAGCTAACTACTCTGCCAAAATATATTCCCGATGGCCAATCAGCTAAATTAATCGAAACTAAACCGGAATCTTTATACGCTCTTTGGTGGATCAATTGGCCCGTTGAGTTATAGACCATAAGGTAAGCAGGCCATTCACGACAAAATCCTTCCGGCATTTCAATCCGGGCGAAATCATTGGCCGGTGTGGGAACAACCACAATACCTGAGGACTGATTGGCAACGCCGGATATATTGACCTGCTCTCCAAAAACCACCTGTAATTGATCTCCGGGAGGCAAAACCTCACATACGGATTCCGGCGGCAGGTTGGGCAATGGCGGCGGACAGGTTGTGGCCGGAACCGCAGCCTGCATAATAGTGTGGCCCAGAGCCGGCTGGTCGCAAACCAGCTTGCGGGCCATTGACCCTGCCAGTTGTTCCGTAACCCATTGCAGTGTTGCCGGTGAGGTAAAATCATGTCCATAATCCAGTGAGGTAATCAGGTAATGCGGATTTCCGTTTTGCTGAAGCTTTTCAGTTACGGGACATGCACCGTACACCTGATAGCTGTATGTATTGCAACACGGATAAACAGGCTTCTGATGATAAGACACAGCCCCATCTCGCGTACCGTGTACAAGGGTAACGGCCACATCCTGATGCTGAGCCGATATCCAGGCCGTATCGGCAATAAAGCCGGCCAGTGAAAATACGGCTTTGATACTTTTGTTCTGAGTGAGGGTGCCACTGAGGTATGATGAGCCCAAACCACAGCCACTGCATATTGCTTGAAACTTCTCCGTGCTCCCAAAGGCAACATGCAGTGAAGTAACAGCCCCTGCACTATAACCCGCAATACCGATCGCCGCAGTGTCAATGTGGTAAGTCTGGTGGTTATTCACCAACCACCCGATGGCATCAGAGACGTCAACAGCTGCAGCATACATTGAGGGTACAAAGGAATTGCCCCAGCTAACATTGCATGGGACTCCGATACCGGCAGCCAGCAGGCAATCATTGCGTTTACACAGCCTGTATTGTACCGAGGCTGCAATAAATCCGGCAGAAGCCAGGAATTCAGCCATGTCAAAAAAATCGGAATAGCTGCCACCGATAAATCCACCGCCATGAACCAGCACTATTAAGGGGCGCAATTCGCCGGGTTCAAGATCAGAAGGGTAATAAACCCTCAAATGCAGATCTTCAAATATCTCCGGCCAAACCAGTTCATTGATTTGCCGGGCACTTTTGTACACGGTTTGCTCATAATCGACAGCATGAACTCCGGGCAGGTAAACCACATCACCTAAGCATACTGCCTGGCCAATGGCTTTGAAGGCGCAAAAAAAACACAACAGGCCGCAACAAAAAATAAATCGATCCATTGATTGGCTTTACAGTAGAAGAGCGGCAACAAGTTAAAAAGAATCTCCCTATCATTGCACCAGTTTATGAATACAGATACCCAAGACCGCTTTTACACCCCTGACA
Organism: Saprospiraceae bacterium; assembly: GCA_050485785.1. Taxonomy (GTDB): domain Bacteria; phylum Bacteroidota; class Bacteroidia; order Chitinophagales; family Saprospiraceae; genus JBJHCA01. The sequence goes on from JBJHCA010000027.1 coordinate 14,010, forward strand.
AGGAATACTTTCTGGAGTTTGAGGAGGCCCTGCCCGGGTTGCCCTGGCGAAGCCATGCCCGGCTATGGCATGGCAGACGGTCGTACTTTGTGCCGGCATTGTTTGGCGCACCACCGGTATGGGATGATGCCGCACTTTGCTGGTTTGCCCCCGTGTGGACCGTAGGTCAGATGCAAAAGCTTGCCTGCATTGAGCCTGAAATGCGAAGAATTTCCATGAGTACTCAGGAGTTTCAGCCTTTTACACTGATTGCCGAAGCCGGCGGTAATGCTTTAAAGCCGGAATATATTGAACCGCAGCCCGGTTTGGATGCCATGAGTTTACCCGTTGAATTTGGCAGGCCACGCAGATTTTAGCCTAGATCTCCATAAAGCCCTCATCTCCATATCTGTGCGAATTGAAGTAAAAACGGGAATGTGATCACCTGGCAGGGGTATGTTTTTTTCATGTCTTTTTGTGCAGCGATAGTCCTGACCAAAGCATTATCGAATATAAGCGTCAAAGGTCCCCGTCAAAAATATGTCCTGAGTAGCCATAAAGCTTCATACAGCAAATACTGCCGGGCGAGCGACTCAGGTACAACAAAGAGTTATCAAAAATCACCACACGAGTTACATCAATTCCTCTGCAGCGCAATAAAATACTAGTTTGCTTTTTACGTCATCCTTATTTGAACTGAATACTGACTGTCTGCATTTCGCGATTATCGATCCTGAACACCAGGAAGTAGGTTCCTGAGGGTAAGTTCCCTCTTTTAAAGGAAAACGTGCTGTTGGTGCTTATTGCCGGGAAAGCTTGTACAAGCCTGCCTGCAGCATCTCGCAATTCTATGTTTGCGGGCGCCGGCCAGTCCGGTATTTGTACATTTACTCTGTCACCGGCAGGATTGGGAAACACTTTGGGTGGCATTTCATTGGCCCGGGATGCAGCGTTGCAAATGATAAGCCAGACCGTGGCCACAGCAGATGCCTGACAGCCATTTTCATCGGTATAGGTGTAGGTAATGGTATAATCGCCCGGGAATCCCAGAGCGGGGTCAAGATGACCGTCCTGATTGACAATACTGCCGGTATAAACACCACCTTCCGGCGTACCGCCAAAAAGCACATAGGGGTCAGTGGCACCATAGCAGAACTCCTCATTATTCAGCGCTTCGACACTCACTACCGGGAGGGGAAGAATGTCAATGTTAATTGAGCTTTGCACTGTACCGCTTCCTGCACACACACCGGTAACCAATACCGTAACCTGCCCACCGGCATTGCCTACATTTACCGTTACTGTCGAAGTACCCTGACCGGATACAATAACCGATCCCAATGGTACTGACCAGGAGTAAGTTGCCACAGAAGGCATGGGTTCCACGGAAAAAACTACACCATTGGTCCCCTGGCAAAACTCCGTTTCAGGATCGATAAAAACCGGAGCATCAGGCTGACCCATAAAACTGACCATAAGATTGGCCGGGGTGCTTTCTCCACATTCGTTAACAGCTATTACACTGATACCGGAAACGGGCGAACTTCCGAAGCTTACCGTGATGGCTTCACTACCCTGGCCGGAAGTAATTTCACTGCCCGAAGGCACGGTCCAGATATAGCTGTCAGCTCCGGGAACAGGATCAATGGAATACACGTATCCGGCCTCATTGGCACAAACCATTTCAGGGCCCTGAATAGCTGACGGAGTCATTGGTCCTAAATCCAGATCAATGGTCATAGTTTGAGGGCTGCTGAGGCCACATTCGTTAACCGTGCTCACAGCAACTAATCCTGACTGGCTGCCAAAGTCCACCGTAATTGAGGTAGTTCCCTGCCCGGAAATAATAGTGGCTTCATCGGGTACTTCCCAGTGATAACTGTCTGCCCCCGTTACCTCACTGATGGAATAAACAACACCTTCCTGATGCGGACAGATGGATACAGGGCCGGAAATGGATCCCGGCATCAAGGGTTCACCTTCGTAAGTGATGGTCAGGGAAGAGGTTGTGCCGTTACCGCAACCATTCTGAGGGGTTACCGAAATGCTTCCTGCATTGGGGCCAAACAGTACCTGAATTTCCGAAGTGCCCTGACCGCTGAGTATCTGAGAACCGGACGGAACTACCCATTGGTACCAGGAAGTGTTAGTCAGCGGAGTGGCAGTATAAACGGCAACCACTGTAGGGCAAACCTCAGTGATACCGCTAATGAACAAACTACCGGTTGGCACACCCGTGGTCATTTCAATATTGAAAACACTGGTGTCACTCTGGCCACATACATTCACGGCCGAAACAGCAATATCCCCTCCTGAAGTGCCGAAATTTATCACCAGCGTATCGGTTCCCTGGCCCGACACAATAGTGGCACCGGCCGGAACAGTCCATTGAAACGCGGCACCCGGAGGATTGGAGCCGGCGATATACACTACACCCTGCTGGCCCGTACAAACCAGTGTTTCACCGCTAAGCAGTACAGGAGTGGAAGGTGCAAGGCAACCGAATTCATAGGCACCAATATCGGGCACAACGCCACGGGCATTACCAACAATATCATGCGTGATGTAACTGACAGGAGTGCCGGCATCATCAGCATCCGGATTGGTGGGAATGGGTTCGGTAACTGATACAAATTCCGGATCGAGGGCCAGACTGTTTTCGTCCTCATCGCTGGCATTTTGCCATGCTGCCAGGGTTGAAAATATCAAAAGATTGGTAGTACCACGCCGGGCAATATCGCCGCCGGGAATGTAAAAAATGTTATGATCACTCGTAATGGCGGAATTCACTACCGAAGTATTGCCGAGAAATATACCTGCCCTGGCACCCGAAGCACTCTGGCTGATGGCAAAAATATTATTCCGCAAAACCGAGCCCGTATTGGATAACTCTTCCTTAAAACCATACAGGTTGCCTGAAGATGAGCCACTTCCGGTCAATGCAATGGTGTTGTGTGATATTTCGGGAAAAGTGGATGCCGTGCGTACTTCAATACCTGCAAAATTGCCCCCTGCATTGATGTTGTACATCTCATTGTTATACACTTTATGGCCCGTACCGTTAAAAAGGTATACACAGCGAAGCGTAAAACTTCCCCCCTGTGGGTTACTGGCCTGGAATGAGTTGTTAAAGATCTGTGTGTTGATATTGGCGTTCTGAGCCACCTGAATATAATTGACGGTACCGGACATGGTGACTGTGTTATCAAACTGGTTGTTACTCACTATTGCGCCGTCTGTTTCCCGCAAATAAATGCCATGACTGTTGCCATTGAACAGTTGATTATTGTGGATAATGATGTTGGAAGCCAGGGGTGATACCACACCATATACAGAAATGCCATATCCCCCGCCAAAAGTATAATTGCCCTCCAGGGTAAGATTGTGGTAATTGCCCGCCGTAAGAATACTGGTAAGGCTTCCCGAAGCTATAATGCCCCCATTAAGCACACTGGTGGTTTCGTTCATGATCACCTCGCAGTTGACAACGGAAATGTGATTCCCGGAATTGAACAGATGTATACCCAGAAATCCGTTGGGTGCACTGGTGTTCATTTCAATACGGAGGTGACTCAGCGTAAAATGCGACATCTCCGTAAGGCGGATTATATGCCTGTCGGTGCTGCTGGTGAGTGCGGTTACTGTTTCGCCGCTGCCATTGAGGGTGACGGTTGCATTGGACCCCAGGCCGCTAATTCCGCTAAACACCACCTGTTCGGTATAGGGGCCGCTTCCCTGTACAATGGTAGCGGTTACATGTCCTGAAACACCATTGGCTGACAGAGCAGAAGCAAATGCCGAAATAGATTGAAAATTAGTGGAGGTTGCCGGCGAGCCAGCATTGATCGTATAGCTTCCAGCCATGGGATTGGCCTGCAAACAAGTGGTGGATATCCACAGGCCAGCCAATGCCAGGAAGAGCAAGGAGGTAGATCGGGGATAGCTTTTTGTTAACGAAAAGGATGCCGTCAATGTGCGGTAGAAAGTAACTAGAGGGAACATATCAAAAAATTGTTTCCGCCAAAGTTACACAATCCCATCGGCCGAAACCTGTCGAATGGCGACATTAAAGCCGGTTTTCACCACAAAACTGATTGTTGATTATAATCACTCGGTTGTCTGATTCCTGAAAGCATTATTACTCAAACGACAGGCCGTGGCATTTCAAAAAAGGAATAAATCTTCAAAAACTGTAAAAGAGGCGACAAAATAGGCCAATAATCAACTTACATGGAATGATATCAGGCAGGGATTCGTATATTTACATAAATGTTCGGGTTCATGAGGTTTGCAGGATATCTATTGCTCATTTTGGTTTCCTTTGTTTCCTGCCGAAAGGATATTACCGTGGTGCCCGATAACGACCCTCCGGGCTGGTCGGATGTGCCCACCCTTAAAATTGAAAACTACCTCAACAGACTGTATATTGACCTGCTTGGCAGGCAACCCCTGGACACAGAGCGACAGGAAGGCGTAGCCAAACTGCGAGCCAGTAATCTTGCCTATGATACCCGGCTTGAGATCGTGAAATATTTGCAGACCAGCGATGATATGATCCCCAATGACAGTTCTTACCGCTATGTCTACCATGAACGCCTGTATACCCATGCCAAAATGCGGGTGCTTGAAGGTGCCCCTAACAGTGAATTCAGTCAGCGAATAGGTATACTGAATTTTGGAATTCTGGTGGACTCACTCAATGGTGATTATGCTGCCATGGAATCCAAGAAAATCCGGCGTGACCGCCTGCAACAAGTACTGAACAGCCAGCTTGATCTGATGAACGGGCAAATTTCCATCAATACCATGTTTGCCAGGATGATTCACAATGCCGTGTACGATGAAATTCACATGAACACCTTCAACTTTGTGAATGCAACATTCGATAACCTGATGTGGAGGTTCCCCACCCAGGCTGAATTTGATGCGGGCTTCAGCATGGTTGAATACAACCTGCCAACTATTCTGTTTGGCAATACAGGACAAAACAAGGATGATTACGTCCATATTTTTGAAGAATCGTACGAAATGTTTGAAGGCCTGATCATCTGGGCTTACCAGAGTTTACTGGCCAGGAAACCCACTTCACTGGAGACGTCATACTTGTTGGGTGATTTTTATTTCCACCGCGATTACAAGCTGATACAGCAACATCTGCTCATTTCGGATGAATACGCCAATTTCTAACAAAGAGATATCCATGAAAAACAAAATTCCAATACTGTTAACCCTTGCCCTGATCGTGTTATCACTCAACTCCTGCAAAAAGGAGATATACGTGTATGATGTGAATACTCAAGTGGTGGAGGCTGTTGACCTGAATAAAAACCGCCAGAAAACACCCGAGCAGTATATTTCCGTATTGTATGCCAACCTTTTCCAGAAAGGGTTAAGCGCCAATGCTCTGGTTGACATCAGCAACGTTATTCAGTCCATTGGTGACAAGCAGATTGCCTATGAGATGCTGCTCTCCAACTTCATGAACATGACGGGATTGCAAATTCCTTCCAACGAGGCCATGCGTGCAGATATTCCCGCATTTGTACGCGAAACCTATAAGCGTTTCTATGTGAGATACCCTACCCAGGCAGAGCTTTATTGGTTTGTACAGTTCATTGAAAATCATCCCAATTTAAGTTCAGAAGTGATCTTTTTGTCATTTGCACTGTCCAATGAATACTATTTTTATTGAATTGGGTATCCCGGAAAAGTCGGCCTTGTTACAGAGCAAGGCTTCCATTTTTAACAAAATAATACCGGCATGATGAACAGAAGAGAATTTATTAAAAAAACGGGCATAGCTGCAGCTGGAAGCATTGCGTTTCCCAATATTGTCAGGTCGGGGATTATGGCTAAAACACGAGCGGCCATGGCTCCTCACGTGGTTTATGTATTGTTTGCCGGCGGAGTGCGACAGCAGGAAGCTGTGGAGCAATTGTATCTGGCACAGAGCCAGAACGTGCCCGATGCTGAGGGAAACATCATGTACAACATGCTTAACGGCGACTCACCCACCATCAAGATCGTTTACGGAACTACAGCACCCGGCGGGCAGGATGGCGGACAGCCCATTCCAAGGATACTGCAAAATACCCTGCAGCAGCAAGGAACCTATTTTAAGGAAATGATCTCCAGAAACGGCGGACATTTTCCGGGACTGAGTACCTGTGTTTCCGGTTTTTACGGAACTACACAGGGGCTTCAGCAGCGGCCCATTAATCCCACTATATTCGAATATGCCCGCAAGCATCTGGGTATTCCGGCCAGCAAAGTTTGGTTTATAGGCAACGGAATCAACAATTCCACTCCCCTGCTCAATCATAGTGCACATCCTGCCTATGGCTCCGATTATGGGGCCAATTTCTTTGCGCCGACCACCACATTTGGCATTCGTGGTGAAACCTACCTTGAAAATTTCAAAGTTTATCACCCCGAAGAAGAGTTATCTCCCATGCGCCAGATGCAAGAATTTCTCAATCAAAATTTTTCACTTCACGGGGGTGAAATGCCCAACCTGAAAAATACTGATCCGGAAAAAGAAAAGATCATGCAGTTTGTGAAGCAAACTTTTGCCAGGAAACACGCCGGGCAAATTCCTTTTCCACCTGTTGCAGACAACGGCGACCTTCAAACCATCGGCTATGCCTGTGAAGTGATGAAAGAATTTACGCCTACCATCACGGTTGTCAATATGAGTGCCGTTGACAGCTGTCATACCAGCTTTACCAACTACCTGAAATCACTGCACCGGGCAGATCATGCAGTCGGTCATTTGTGGAATTACATTCAAACCCAGATTCCGGCAATGGCTAACAATACAATACTCATTGCCATTCCTGAGCATGGCCGCAATCTTCAACCTAATCCTATTACTGATGTCAATGACTGGTTTGCCTACGATCACGATTCAGATCCAAATACCCGTCGAATATTTGCTGTGATGGCCGGGCCGGGTATAGACGGCAACCTGAGTATTGGTGCTCCCGGAAGCCCTGTTGGAAACGCTGCCGATTGTGTGCCAACCATAGCTGAAATCCTGGGATTCAAGGAAGTAGTCATGAGCCAGGGACTGGTCGACTCGGGGGCTAAATCACTGTTTGATTACCTATGATGAAATACTTATACACAGCTATCTGGCTATTCCTGGTCATATTACTGATCGCGGCATGTTCGAAGGAACATGACAATCCCTTTGATCAGGATGATGATGATCAGCCTACAAATCCCACAGATACTTTTACCTTGCAACACGGTTCCTTTGCCTGGATACACCATCATGTGCTGGGGCAGGTATGCGCCAATTCCGGATGCCACGACGGCGCATTTGAACCCGATTTCAGGACTGTTTACAGTGCCTACAATACCTTGGTGTATCAGCCCGTGATCAAAAATAATCCTCAGGGTACTTATGCATATCGCGTGCTTCCGGGGCAGGCATCCCAATCCATTTTTCTGAGCCGGCTTAAGTACGATATTGATGGGGTTTCGGGCATTATGCCCCTTGTGGTAGAGCCCGGTACTGACTGGATTCAGCGCAGAGAGGAGTACCTTGACGCCATTGAAAACTGGATCAACAATGGTGCACCTGACCCCATGGGCAATTTGCCTGCACAGGGCAACACACCTCCCCAGGTGACCGGCGTTGCAGCCATGTCCGGCTCTCAGTGGCTCAGTCGCGCCGATGGCGGTATTGGTCCCATTCAGATTCCTCAAAGTGCCAACAATGTACGGCTGTATTTTGCCGTAACCGACGATCAAACGCCATCACAACAAATCGGGCACAACCAGATCAAATTCTCGTCTCACCCTACTGATTTCAGTGCTGCCGGTAGCCTCCCCCTTAGCATACTCAGTGAACCCGTGATGCATACCGGATTTATTCCGGGCCAGTCAGCCTATTACCATTATATCGATTTTAATCCGCAAGATCTGGCAACTCCCGGTCAGACCAAGTTCTTTCGAATTTATGTAAGCGATGACCATAATCCGGTATCGGAAATTCCAACCACAGGCGCAGCCTCGTACATGGTTAGCTATTTTTCATTTCGCCGATCCAACTAAACAACCTATGCAATCAGCCGACTCCATTTCTCCCTTGATCGATTTGCACCAGGCTGCAGCATTGGTTTTCCTTGTATTGGGGATAACTCTTTGTGGCTGCACAAAAAGTACAGAAGCTTTTGACGAAGTGCCCAAAATCAGCCTGGTCAGTGTTTCTGCCACTGACATAGTGCAGCAACAGGATATGCTTACAGTTACCATATATTACGAAGACGGGGATGGGGACCTGGGCTCTGATGATCCCGATTTCAACCCGGTAAGGGTTCACGACAGCAGACTGGAGTTTCCTGACTATTATTTTTTACCTCCGCTGGCTCCTCTCGATCACAGTATTCCCATACAGGGCACCCTGGATATTGATATTTTCCCGATCATACTTTTAGGCAACGGACAAACTGAAACGGCAGTGTTCAGCATCAGTATTCAGGACAGAGCCGGGAATGAAAGCAATACCATCAAGACTCCTGAGATCACCATTCACCGCAACTGACACGACTTTATTCATGGTACGGTTCGCCATTATTCTGGTATGGTTCTTTTTGTTTCCGATATTCATTTTCGGTCAGTCGGATTATTACATGAGCAATGAAACCGTAACCGCCTGTGAAGGATTTTTCTTTGACAGTAACGAAGGCCTTATTGAAGACCATTATGCACACAACGAAAACCTCACTTTTTCCATTTGCATACCGGGTGCAGAAGTGATCACAATGATTTTTTCTGAGTTCTGTACGGAGGCCGGTTTTGACTTTATCCGGTTTTTTGACGGCCCTGATACCATGTCACCACAAATCGGCCCGGCTTTCAGCGGCATTGCGATCCCGCCTCCGGTTGTGGCCAACAGTGGATGTCTTACCATACACTTTATCAGTGATGCCAGTGTATCGTGCACCGGTTGGGCAGCTTACTGGTTTGTGGACATGGAAATTCCTGAAGCCGCAGATATTATTGCACCGGCTACCATGCCCTGCAATAGTAATTCATTGACCATTCAATTTGACAGCCCTGTTCCCTGTAATGAGCTGACTCCGGTCAATTTTAGCATTACCGGGCCTCAGAATCCCACAGTAACTCAGGTGATTCCGGTCAACTGTGTCAATGGAATGGCTTCTGCTGCCCAGCTTCAGTTATCCGGTGATATTACACAGGGTGGGTATTACGATGTTCATTTTGCCTATGAGTTTACGGATGCCTGTGATACAGTGTGGTACCTGGAAAGCTTTCACGTTTTCGGAGTACTCGATTGCCCCATCGAAGCGTTTTTATACGCCACTCCAAATCCAATTTGTGACGGCGATTGTACTACCCTTACCGCAGTAGCAACAGGAGGTGACCCTGCTGCCTATATATTCAGCTATTCACCGGTTGTATCAGGCAGTGGCAGCGAGGTACAGGCTTGCCCGGCCGAAACCACCACCTACGACGTCACGGTCAGTGATGCCAATGGCTTAGCCCTGCCGGGATCGGCATCAGTTATCGTCACGGTTCAATTGCCCCCGCAGATTACCGTATCCAATCCCGAATATTGCCGCACCAATGGACCGGTAGCGCTTACAGCCACTCCGGGCAGCGGCACCTGGAGCGGAAACGGCATAACAGATGCCGCAGCCGGAATTTTTGATCCGATCGGGATTTATGATCCTGCAACCACAGTTTCGTACAGCTATGGAGTCTGTATTGAAACCCTTGACATCACCATTCTTCCTGTGGATGCAGGAAACAACGACGCAGCCTGCCATAGCACAGTTTCGTTTACCGTGAGCGGAGGCACACCGGCCGGTGGGTCCTGGAACGGCCCCGGGATCAATGCTGCAGGTGTATTCACCATTACCGTACCGGGTTCTTTTGATGTCACTTATACCGCACCCAATGGTTGCAGCGATGTCAAAACCGTAATAGTCGATACCCTGACTCTCGATGTACCCGACTCAATTTGCTCATCACTCAGTCCTTTTGATCTGTCGGGCACCCCGCCCGGTGGCATCTGGTCGTCAACAGGAACAGGGCTCACCAATGCGGTCACTGGCAGTTTTGATCCTGAATTGGCCACTGAAGGCATGCAGACCATTACCTATACATTAACCGATGGCTGTGCCGGGTCTCACAACCTGTATGTGAGCGAAATCGATGCCGGAAACAACATTACCGCCTGTCCTGACCAGGCACCTTTTATCATGTCGGGCAACCCCACTCCTGCGGGCGGTGTCTGGAGCGGGCCGGGCATACTGGATCCCATCACAGGTCTTTTCAGTCCGGCGGGTATGGCACACGGGTTTAATGCCATAGTCACCTATACTGTCAACGGTTGTAGTGATACCCGTCAGGTCAGGATCAGGAATACTACCCTGAGCCCTCCTCAGGCCTACAACTTTTGCCTCAACAGCAGCGCTCTTCATCTCAATGACGACAATACAGGCCGAAACCCCGGAGGAGGAACCTGGAGTGGCCCGGGTGTTTACAACCCATCCGGCAATCAGTGGTATTTTAACCCGGCAGTGGCCGGCCCAGGAACACATACACTAACTTACACCGTCAATACCTGCAGTGATAATATGACTGTAACCGTGCATCCGGATCCAACCATGCAAAGCGCGACAACCTGTGTACAGGCTTCTCCGGTAATTCTTACGGCCAACCCACCCGGCGGTTATTTTACAGGTCCGGGAATTACTCAACCCTATCAGGGTGTATTTTCACCATCTCAGGCCGGTTCAGGCGTTCATCTGATCACCTATACCTCACCTGCAGGCTGTACGGTTACCGGCACGGTGAACGTTACTCCGCAGGTCAACCCTTCACTGGTCATGGAGTCGCCTTATTGCCACCGTGATTCTATGTTTCCGGTCAATTTCAGTCCAACCGGCGGAGTTTTGTCCGGCCCGGGAACCGTAAGTAACAACTTTAATCCCGCGCTGGCAGGGCAAGGAGTTCATATGATCACCTATACGACAGGATCCGGTGAATGTGCTTCCTCTACTACCGTTCCGGTCAACGTGTTTCCACCCCTGCAGATATTTTTGCCGGAATACGATCCTGTATGCAGCGGCAGCCTGGTTTACCTGAGGGTTGACAGTGTAAAGGGGGGCATCCCTCAACAGGGAGGAATTGACTTTTTCTGGAACCAGGGACTTGGTTTTGGTCAGACCCATTTAATCTACCCCACCATCAATACTACCTATACAGTTACTGCAACGGATTATTGTTCTGATCCTGCCGTGGCATCAGTATCCATACCGGTGAGCAGAGCATTGAGCCTGAATTTCATCAGCGGCCCGGAGGTTTGTTACGGCGATACAACACATGCCACAGCACTGGTTTTCCCTCCTGATGAGTATCAATATCAGTGGAGTTACGGTACAAGCGGACCTGATCACATGGTTTTTGGTTTGCCGGGTACCTACTCCCTCACCGTTACTGATCCAGGATCGGGTTGTACTACAACAGGAACCGTCCAATTACCCGGGTATCAGGCCGTGGTGGCATCTTTTAGCCCGTCACCGTTTCCTCAGCCCTGCGTTGGTCTGTTGAGCCCTGATGTTACTTTTATCGACCAGAGTATAGGCTCTGTTCATGGCTTCTGGTATGTGAACGGGCAGGTTGTGCAGCCCTATGAGTATGGCATTCCCCTTCAGCACAGTTTCACTGAAGCCGGAAACCACACGATCAGTCTGATAGCCAGAAATGCGGGATATTGTGCCGATACCATGCATATGGACATTTGTGTTGTACCAGAACACAGAATTTTCCTCCCCAATGCCTTTGCCCCCGGTGGCACAGGCAACAACAGCAGATTTGTGATCCGCACACTGGGTGTGGATGAAGCAGAATGGAAAATATACGACCGGTGGGGGCGGATTATCTATGAATCTGCGGACATAAACAGTGCTTGGGATGGCCAATACCGGGGTAGCCCTGTTCCACAGGGAGTTTATGTGGTGCATGTAAAGTACAGAGCTGGTGATCTTGCTGGCTGGGGTGAAAAGAAGGGATTTGTCACTGTGATCTATTAGAGGTGCAGCAGTAAAATGTCTGAATCCCTTGAACCAATATGGTGTCAAATTGTACCTTCACAGGAAAGTGCAAGAACCATGACCCGAAAAGAAAAAGCAGTTCATATCCGCAAAATACTGGAAGACTTTTATCCGGAAACACCGGTCCCTCTTGAACATACAGACCCCTACACCTTGCTGATTGCGGTATTGCTATCGGCTCAGTGTACTGACGAAAGGGTAAACAAGGTGACCCCTTATCTTTTTGACCGGGCATCTACTCCCCTACAAATGGTCCGGTTGAGTGTAGATGAAATTGCTGGCATTATCCGTCCGTGTGGGCTGGCACCAAGAAAGTCACAGGCTATCTATGATCTTTCAACTATACTGCTGGATGAATATGGCGGGCGCGTTCCGGCTGATATGGAGCAACTGGAACGACTTCCCGGAGTGGGCCACAAAACTGCTTCCGTGGTGATGGCTCAGGCATTTGGTGAGCCTGCCTTTCCCGTAGACACACACATTCACAGGCTCGCATGGCGATGGACGCTAAGCAACGGCAAAAATGTAGTTCAAACAGAAAAAGACCTGAAAAGCCTTTTCCCTCGTGAAAGCTGGAACACACTTCACCTCCAGATCATCTTTTTTGGACGTGAACATTGCCCGGCTCGCGGACACAACCCTTTTGTGTGCCCCATTTGCAGCCTGTATGGCAGAAAACAAATGCTGGCTGATGCCCGAAAAAATGGAATGAAACCCCGGCCAAACACTTAGCATGGAATACACGGCATTTTGGTTTCGGCGAGATCTGCGGCTACACGACAATGCAGGGTTGTATCACGCATTGCAGTCAGGCTACAAGGTATTGCCCGTGTTTATTTTTGACCGCAATATTCTGGATAAGCTTGAAGACCGCAATGATGCCCGGGTAAGCTTTATTGATCACAGTTTGTTTGAACTACAGAAGCAGCTTCGCAAACTTGGGTCTGATCTGGTAGTACGGCATGGCTTTCCAGCTGAAGTATGGAAGGAATTGATTGGAACCTACAACATTAGGGCAGTTTATACCAACCGTGACTATGAACCTTATGCCTGTGAACGCGACCGGGAAGTAGAGCAAATTTTGAAAGAAGGTACGGCTAAGCGAAAAAAGACATTATCCGGGATACAGCTCAAAAACTCGCAGGAGGGATCCATTCCCTTAAAAACTTATAAAGACCACGTTATTTTTGAATCTTCTGAAATAGTCAAAAATAATGGGGAGCCCTATGTAGTTTTTACCCCCTATAAAAAACAATGGCTCAGTAAGCTGCAATCCGGATGTGATCATGCTGACGATCAGCCCGAAAGTTCGTTCTATCTGAAAAGTTATCCGAACAGCCGCTATTTTGAAAACTTTGCCCCGTTACCTCAGCAACACGTTCCCATCCCTGAAGACCTTGGATTCATCAGTGTTCAAAGCAGTTTTCCGCCAAAAGAAGTACCGCGGAGTCTTATCGCAGACTATGACAAAACCCGTGACTATCCGGGAAAAAACGGCACTTCACGCCTGGGAGTTCACTTTCGGTTTGGAACTGTTTCAATCCGGGAAAAAGCCTACAATGCCGTACAACTCAATCAGACTTTTCTCAGTGAATTGATATGGCGCGATTTCTACAGTCAGATTCTCGACCGTTTTCCCCATATTGCTGAACGGTCATTTCGGCCGGTCTATGACCAAATCAAGTGGCGCAACCGGGTAGATGAGTTTAGCCGTTGGTGCGAAGGCAAAACAGGCTTTCCACTGGTGGATGCCGGAATGCGGGAACTGAATGCCACCGGATATATGCACAACCGCGTGCGGATGGTTACTGCCAGTTTTCTCACCAAACATTTGCTGATCGACTGGCGCTGGGGTGAAGCTTATTTTGCCCGCAAACTTCTCGACTTTGACCTGGCCAGCAACAATGGCGGCTGGCAATGGGCCGCCGGATGTGGCACTGATGCAGCACCCTATTTCAGGATTTTCAATCCCGATACCCAGCTTAAAAAATTTGACCCTGAAAGAGCTTATGTCCGGCAATGGGTACCCGAACTCGATACCGATCAGTATCCAGCGCCCATGGTAAACCACAAAAAAGCCCGGGAACGATGCCTTAGCGCATACAAAGAAGCGTTGTCCTGATTTCTCATTCACTCATGATATTCAGCAAGTTGTGGCTGGTTTTCAGAGCATAACATGTTCAGAACCAGGGCGAAGCCAATATTCCGCGAACGACAAGGCACCATTACCTTTAAGCCCAATCAGAAACGGCTTAAACCTTATGCTGCTATGGCCTCTGCGCTTTGCGCACTCAAATTGTAAATTTCCTCGGCAATGATTTCCGTGATGGATTTCTTCTCCCCTTCTTTGGTTGTGTACGATCGGTTTGACAAGCGGCCCAACACGATGAACATGTTTCCTTTTTTAATCTGTTGATCAGCCATTTCAGCCAGACGACCCCAGGCCACTACCCGAAACCAGTGCGTTCGCTCAACCTTTTCCCCTTTGGTATTGATGAAAAATTCATTGAGTGCCATAGAAAAAGAACACAGCTTGTTGTCGTTGTCAAAAGCTTTGATCATCGGATCACTGCCCGCCCTGCCTATTAGGGTTACTGAGTTACTTAGATTTTTCATACCGTATTTGCATTGTTGAATTTAAGGATACCGCAATATTACCGCCTCCAATAAAGGTTAAAGGTTGGAAAAACGTTTAAGTGCGCAAGTTGACGTTAGTAAACGGTTGTTAACGACTTTGATGTGTTCAGGTTAAACGGCAGGATCAACTTTATACAACCGGACTGAGCTAAACCCCGGGCCAATGCACCACAAAGAGCTATCCCAAAAAACACCCCAATGCCGATTCTGCATAAGAGTAACTGAAGTCAGGTTATTAAGGACAGATTCCGGGTCATACCTTCAACAGCCCAACTCCGGATTGTCAGTTATCCATAAAAATTGAAGTACTGCTGCAATATCCATTCAAAAATTGGGGCAGATTTGCAGGGTTTTACTATTTTTGATCACATTGTTTATTCCACATGTGCCTGAATACTGTGATCATTTTGGCCAACGATCATGTAATTATGCGTAAAGTGCTGATTTCTGTGTTACTGTGTATGCTAGTGTGGAGCAGCATTGCACAGCAAGTTTCGAGTCCCGGTAAAATTTACAAAATCCTTGAAGCCTCACATATAATGTATGAGTTGCGTGAAATGAAGGAGAGAGTAAAACTGTTTGACCGCTCCCATCTGATCAACGGCAATGCCTATTATCGCAGTCACGGCATTGTGATGGAGTATCCTTCAGATTATACCACGGAAAAGTGGTTTTCACTGGGGGAGGCGGATATGGTGAACGGCAATACGGAAGCTGCCAGAAACAAGTTTCAGCGGGCGATGAAGCGCAATCCTGAATTTCACCTTGCCGTAAACAGGATAGCCATGACCTATTATGCCGAGGGCGACATTGACAATGCATTAGAATGGTTTCAGCGAGCCGTGGAATACAATCCGATTGACTCGGAGGCATGGACGTACCTGGCGGGCATTTATTTCAATGAAGACAAGCAGGACGAAGCGCTTGATGCCATTACTCGTGCCTTGATTCTCAACAGAAACCATCCGGACATTCAGCAGGAATTTAACGCTATTTTCGATCAAAACTACCTGGACGGATCAGGCTGGATATTTAATCCGCAGTTTCGAATTGACAGCATATCGGAGCGTATGATCCATGTGTATTATGATTTGAAATGGATGGGTTATGCCATGGCCAAAGCAGCATGGTGGTATGAACCGGGCTATGCCGACTCAAAAGGCAAACCCGATCTTGACCGGAGATTACTGGAGGAAAGAGAATGCCTGAGTATGCTGCATGCCATGCTGAACAAGGACAAGATCCGGAACAATCCGGAATTCTATTCACTTCATCTGGCATTTCAGCGCGAAATGCTGAGTGAATACATCTTTTTTGAGATTTTGCTGCCCGATTACCCGGAACTTGGATTGCATATACGCCCTGAGTTCATTGAGTCTGTGCAGCGTTACCTACTCGAGATTCGCGGGGGGCTGGAACCACAAAATTGAACAACACCATCACTTCATTATAACAGCACATATAAAACCAGCCCGGTGATTTATTCTGCATTCCAGGGCTGAAACACACTAAGTATTCGTTGCAGATTTTGGATAACCCAGGCATTTGATGCACAATGAAAAAAATTTTTCTCGATTCACCACACTGGTTTGTTTTTTTGATCGTGTTTGGTATTCCGTTCACTTTTCACGTATCTCTCCAGATATACTTCAGCCTTCAGTTTATTGAAATGATTGAAAAGCAATCCCCAAGCGAGGACATGGTTGAGTTTTTTGATCACTTTAAGTGGTTTTTGTTTATACCGGTGGTTTACCTGGTCATCGGCTTTTCCTGGATTGGTTCGGTGGTATATGGTTTGCGTTTGCACATACCTGCCCATTTATTGACCAGTGATAAGCTGTTCAAGGTTGCTTTGGCGGTTCCGGTGTTGTATTTTGCGGTGTCAATTTATTTCTTCTTTGGTTTTTCATTCAGCAATATGTTAATGTTTAACGAACCCGATATTGCACCAATTGTAATGCTATACCTGGTGAGTATCCTGCTGTTTCCGGCAGTTTTCTATATGTTTTACTTTGTAGCCAAAACCCTTAAAACCCTTGAGCTTGGCCGGACACCACTGCTGTCAGAATGCATCCCTGACATTATCCTGGTCTGGTTTTTCCCCATCGGAATCTGGTTTCTTCAACCCAGGATCAACAGTGCAGTCAATGAAAAAACCAATGACCCTGTCGATCACCTTTTGACATCAACTTAAACTGTAAGCAATGTAAATCAATTCAAAACCCAATGCCCGGCACATACTCAACCATCAAACTTATGATTGCAAAAAACATTAAAAAACTATGTCTCAGTAGCGGATCCGCTTGGCATGCGGGTTTCACCATATTTATGGTTTTAGGGTTTGCCGGTCTGTCAGCCCAAAGCAATTTTGTACCGGGTTACATTGTCACCATCCAAGATGACACCATTTACGGAGAAATAGACTACCGCAACTGGGAATTCTCACCACCTTATGTCAGGTTTTCCTCCGGTGAAACCAGCAGTGTTTCCCTTTTTCAACCCGGGGAGATCAAGGGTTTTTACGCTCAGGGTGAGCATTACTTCAGTGCTGTAATTACCCATGAATTGTCGCCCTATCGGATTTCCAGGCTAACCGATAACCCTGGGCTGAAGCTTCAAACTGATACCGCCTTTTTACTGGTATTGGTCAGCGGCCAAAAAAATCTTTACCAGTACCGGTCACCGGCCAGTCGTGACAATTTCTATATCGGTCTTAAGGAGAATCCGGAACTGCTGATTTACAAAAGATTCAAGGTCTCCAGAGACAATAAAATCCTGGCCATAAGCAACGAATTGTACTTTTCGCAATTGGAAGGTTACCTGGATTGCCATTCCAATTCTTTAACACCCGGGTATAATGAAAGAGACCTCGTGAAAGCCTACAGACAATACTACCATTGTGCAGGCAGTTCACCGCACTACGTTAAAGCAGCAGACGTTTACAGACCGGATCTTGGCATCTTTGCCGGATTCAGCTTTACGCAAACCACCGCAACTTCCATTTTAGCAAATGAGTATCGCAAATTTGCCGATGTATCGTTTGAACCTTCAAACAATTTTGTTGCCGGTATTTTTGCTGATTTCCCTCTCCGCAGGCGATTAGGAAACTGGGCCATAACTACTGAACTTTACTATCGCAAGTATCTGTCGGAGGGTTCCGGTTTCAGGCAACACAACGATTTTACTTCCACCCACTATCAGTTTGAGCTGGGAGGACACCAAATGGGTTTTTATACCGGAGTTCGTTATCGATACAACCTAAGGTCTGGCCGCCTGTATGCCCATGCTGGCATGTCCAATAATTTCATGCTGAAGGAAATCAATATTGAACACCGTGAAATCAATTCCCTTACGGGTTTTCTGCAAGAAACCGGCCCTGCTCTGGAAAATTTTCGCCGACATGAACAAGGAATGGTCATTGGCCTTGGATACCGGTTGAACATACTGGCCGTGGAAATCAGAAGAGAATGGGGCAATGGGTTTTCGAGTTACAACAGTCTTTGGTTTACCAACCGGCGCTTGACCCTTCAAGGTCGGGTTTTTATCCTTTAATGCTTTCCTTCTCTTTATCCTGTAAAAGCCATTGCCCCGGGCTGCATTTGCACCTTACATTCAGCTTTACCATACCGCGTTTTACGCCTTTTGGTCTTTACCCAATCTCATGCAATTCCCTATCTTTACCTTTTTCCACAAATTGATGCCATATGCAATACACCAAGAACTTTGGCCTGTTATTTTTTATAGCTCTTTGTTGGTTCCGCACAGCGGAAACCGTAGCTCAATCAGATGAAGCAAAATGGGATGTGAACAACCCGCCCGGTAACTGGAATGACGTCAGCTTTACCGTTGATGAAGGTACATGGATGAACCTCGACGTAAGTCCCGATGGAAACACCATAGCCTTTGACCTGCTTGGAGACATTTACACGATGCCCATCACGGGTGGCCGGGCGACAGCCATCCGCACCGGCATTGCCTGGTGTGTGCAGCCCAGGTTTTCGCCCGACGGAAAGCGCATTCTGTTTACCTCAGATGCCGGTGGTGGCGACAATATCTGGGTTATGGATACTGACGGTTCCAATGCCCGGCAACTCACCAAAGAAAACTTCCGGCTGCTCAACAACCCGGTCTGGATGCCCGACGGTGAATACTTTATAGCCCGTAAACACTTTACCTCGCGCCGGTCGCTGGGTGCCGGCGAAATGTGGATGTATCACCACACCGGCGGTGCAGGCATGCAACTGACCGAAAGAAAGAATGACCAGCAGGATGTCAACGAACCTTCCGTTTCACCGGATGGCAGATATGTCTATTTCAGTGAAGATATGTATCCCGGAGGCTTTTTCCAGTACAATAAAGACCCGAACAGCCAGATCTATGTCATCAAAAGATACGACATAGAAAAAGGGGAAACCGAAACGGTGATCTCAGGACCGGGTGGTGCCTTTCGTCCTCAAATAAGCCCTGATGGCAATACCCTGGCCTTTGTAAAGCGAATACGAACAAAGACTGTGTTGTTTACGCATGACCTCAATACAGGTCAGGAAACACCGGTATATACTGAACTGAGTAAGGATCAGCAGGAAGCCTGGGCCATATTTGGTGTCTATACCGGCTTCAACTGGACACCCGACAATCGCCACATTATCATATGGGCCGGTGGGAAAATCATGCAGATTGAAGTAGCCACCGGAGAAGCAGTAGAAATCCCATTTGAGGCTCATGTCAATATGCAGGTAGCAGAAACTATCAGACACAGACAAAGCGCATTTGATGCTGAGTTTGATGTTAATGTCATTCGGCATGTAACTGCTGCCCCTGTTGGTAACAATATCTTGTTTAATGCGGTGGGATTTATATGGGAAAAATCCCTGCCAGATGGAGAACCACGCAGAGTCTCAACTGCTACTGATTTTGAGTTTGAGCCTGCCTATGCACCCGGTGGCAAATCATTTGTATATGTTACCTGGAATGATGAAAGAATGGGATCAGTCTATATCCGTGATTTCGGCACTCCCCATCCACCACGCAAACTTACTCCTGAACCTGGTATTTACCGCACTCCGTCTTACTCGCCTGACGGACGATATATCGTGTTTCAAAAAGACCCTGGCAACAGTGACCTTGGCTTCATGCACAGCAAAAATCCCGGTATTTACATAGTTCCGGCCGATGGCAGTGAAGCACCCCAATTTATTCACAGGGGCGGTCGCAATCCGGTTTTCAGTGCTGACGGTGAACGCATTTTTTATGAAACGAGCATGGGCATGAACAGCTCTTACCGAAGTATAAAAACAGACGGCACCGATGAGCGAACTCTTTTCCGTTCCACTTTTGCCAAGGATTACACACCTAGCCCCGACAATCAATGGATGGCTTTCAGGGAACTGCATCATGTGTACATCACTCCATTTCCCCGAACCGGAAAAACCATTGAACTGAACAAGGACATAAAGAGTGTTCCCATTGCGCGCGTAAGCCATGATGCCGGGCGGTATTTACACTGGTCGGCAGACAGCGATAAGCTGAACTGGGTGCTGGGCAATGAATACTTTACAGCTCCGCTGATTACGCGTTTTGCCTTTCTGGACGGAGCACCTGACAGCCTGCCTCCTATTGACACGGCAGGTATCCGTATTGGTTTACGTCTCCAGGCTGACGTTCCTCAGGGAATTGTTGCCCTCACCAATGCACGGATCATCACCATGAACAACGATGAAGAGGTCATTGAATCAGGTAATGTGATCATCGAAGGCAATAAAATCCTCAGTGTGGGGCCGGCAGATGAAACACCCATACCCAGAGGTGCTCATATTATAGACTGTACAGGGAAAACCATCATGCCCGGCCTGATAGACGTCCATGCGCATATGTTTACTTTTCGTCTGGGGCTGAGTCCTCAAAAACAATGGTCTTACTGGGCTAATCTGGCATACGGAGTAACCACAACCCACGACCCTTCCGTGGAGACTGAAATGACATTTACCCAGGCCGAAATGGTTCGCGCAGGAATCATGACCGGACCGCGGATTTTCAGCACCGGCCGGATACTTTATGGAGCCGACGGCGACTTCAAAAGTGTTATCAATAATCTTGACGATGCACGATCAGCACTTCGCCGTACCAAAGCTTACGGGCCATTCAGCGTAAAAAGCTACAACCAACCCCGACGCGATCAGCGTCAGCAGGTGATTCAGGCTGCACGTGAGTTTGAAATCCTGGTTTATCCGGAAGGCGGATCATTCTTTTACCACAACATGACCATGGTTGTAGACGGGCATACCGGAGTAGAACACAACCTGCCTGTGGCCCCTCTGTATGATGATGTGATCAGGCTGTGGTCGCATACTGAAACCGGCAACACCCCTACCCTGATAGTTAACTACGGCAGCGTAACCGGTGAGTATTACTGGTATCAGCATACCGATGTATGGGAAAAGGAACGACTGTACCGGTTTATGCCCAGGCCATTGCTCGACAGCCGAGCCCGGCACCGCACCATGATCCCTTATGAAGAATATGAAAACGGCCACATTCTCACGAGTCAGTCATGCAAAAAACTGTTGGATGCCGGGGTTAAGATCAACCTGGGCTCTCACGGCCAATTGCAGGGTTTGGGTGCACACTGGGAACTCTGGATGCTCCATCAGGGAGGAATGACCAATATGGAGGCACTGCGTGCTGCCACCATGAACGGGGCCTGGTACATTGGCATGGACGATCAGATCGGTTCTCTCGAAACCGGAAAACTGGCCGACCTCATTGTTCTTGACGGCAATCCGCTGGAAGACATTCGCCAAACGGAACACGTGCGTTACACCATGATCAACGGCCGTATTTATGAAGCTGAAACCATGAGGGAGATCGGCAACTACGATCGCGAACCCGGCAAGTTTTACTGGGAGGTTGAAGGAAGCGGCAATGCATGGCCACTGCACATGCACGGTGATGGCTTTATGCTGCCCAAGTGCCTTTGCAGAATGTAACCGGTTGGCAAAATGCAGGTTATAGAATAGCGGATAAGCCTTTGGCGATAATGCCTCAGAAATCTACTTTAGTCTGCCTCATTTTGGGTGGATGGAAGAAGTTTTACGGGATTGTAGGTAAGTTTGCTGCAAATAAAATGGAGCAATGCTCCAAAAACATAGCGACCAGAATATGGCATGGTATGTCTGGGAAAAGTGGTGTGGAGTTGGATGTATAAGCGAGTTACCTGCAAGCATAGAGAACGACACCAAATGAAAGAAACGACCAAAGAAATAAAGAAATTAAGGTTAGCAATCATACTGACAAGTATCCTTGGACTTCTTAGTTCTTTCTCATTTACGGTGACAACTTTCGCCTATGGAATCGGTGACAACACAATACCAATCTTGTTGCTTTATCCGACATTTATTCTATCAACAATATTAGTAATAGCAAATATCCAACTTGGGTATTTCTTGACACTTTTAACGGCTTTGGCATATTCAATTATGCTGACAAGTGAAGTAGGATATTTTTTGGTATTTAATTTCCAAAATTCAGTTTTATTAGCCGTTTTACTTTTGCCATATCTTGCATTTTTGACACTTATTCCACTAACAACAACATATTTGACGCAAAACATAGGACAGAAAAAGATATTTCAATTAGGTGCAATAGTTTTATCAATCGGTTTCTTCATTTTCGCATTTGTTGACAGGCATAACAAAGACTATTACGGAAATATTTTTATTGGTGCTGAGATTGCAGACAGTGGAGAAATCATTTTGAACTGTAAACCAAGCTTTGCTGACTCAAGAGCATTTATCATAAGGACAAATTCAAAAGAACTTCAAGAACAGATAAAAGAATTTGGAGAATTTTATCAAGGAAGCTACTTCCTTCAAAACACGAGAATTTCTAAAAATTTTAGATTTACAAAATTAAAATCAATAACAATAAAGCAATTTGGCGACAATGAATTGAAAAATCATTTGACTTGGACAAAGGAAGAACTGAATGGAGACGCTGAATTTTTACAGCCATAAAGCGGCCAGAAAGACAAGAATGCCAGCAGGTAACAACTAAGGCTTCGTTGCGTGCGCAGCACGAACAATGAAGCCGCTGTTGAACGGAACCTGGTTTTACTGTTGTCTTAAAGTATTATGGGTTTTTCGTCAGTTTGGCAGTAATTGGACATGGGCAGATCTCCGGATATAGGTGGTCAGCAATGGTATTATTTTGGGATTTTGATTCATTTTCAGCATTTTATTGCCACCTGCCGCATTGTAATTTCAAAATCCGGCTCTGGTTTTTGCACCCGTTTTATACTCTAAACCTCCTTAAAATGCTTCCATTTGAGCAGAATGAGGTATTTTTGGATGGTGGGGAGAGTTTTGGGACAGACTGACGCTAGCAACAACCCTACAAGACAAGATAAGTTGCAACTGACAAATTTTCAGACAGATAAATAACTTGAGAATGGACATAAAACAAATCATAGAAGCTTGGGAAATCCACAACAGGCTAAACCACTATTTACTCAATGCTATTTATGAAGAACATCTTGCAGACATTTCCACGTCCAAAGGGCGGAACGTAGGCGAACAATTTGCACACATTCATAATGTACGTTTGTTGTGGTTGAAAGCCGCAGCCCCCGACTTACTGAAAGGACAAAATAAAATTGAGAAAGGAGTGCTTTCTAAAAAAATCTTGTCGGATGAACTTAGCAATAGCTCATCGGCAATAACGTCATTACTGCAAAATGGATTTGAACAGGGAAAAATCAAAGGATTTAAGCCTCATCCTGCAGCATTTTTGGGTTATCACATTTCACACGAAAGCCATCACAGGGGACAAATTATGTTTTGCTTAAAACAATCGGGACATCCCGTTGACCAAAAAGTGCAGTTTGGACTTTGGGAATGGGGTTCACGATAATAAATAGTTACATTTATGAAACCAGGATATTCAGAAACACCATTAGCAAAAAAACTTGGTATAAAGCCAGGGTTTAAAATAAGGTTATTCAATCAGCCTGATTATTACTATGACCTTTTCAGCGACTTGCCCGAAGACATAAAAGAACTGACGGACAAGAAAAGCAAGAAAGATTTCATTCATTGTTTCGCCAAAAGCACAGAACAGCTTAACAAAGACATAAAACAGTTGCGACAAGAGATAGAAGAAAATGCAAAAGCCATGGATTCCTGGATCAAGTCAACAGACCAGGAATTCTACAAAATTGAATATGCCTGGAGAAAAGGTTCTGCTCCAAAAAGAGGTCGCTTTAACCCTGACTTTTTTATCAAGATTGGAAAAGTGATTATGGTTATTGAAATAAAGGGGGATGAGGAAATCGCTAATCCAACTGATGAAAATAAGGCAGAATGGAAAGCAGCGAAACAACATTTTAAAATTCTTAATGAGCAACAAAAGGAAATGGAGTATCACTTCAATTTCCTGACACCCGAAGATTACGATTATTACTTTGATAGCATCAGGAAAAGGAAATATCAGTTTACCTCGAAACTGGATGCGGAACTCGAAAAAAATGGAATTGGAAAATAAATGACCCCAGATAAACTCAAAGACATACTGCAAAAAGGCGAAAGCATTGAAGTCGAGTTCAAAACCTCTCAATTTGAACTGAATAAAGATGCCTTTGAATCCGTCTGTGCTTTTCTGAACCGCAGAGGCGGGTATTTGCTGTTGGGGGTTAAAAATGACGGAACAGTTGAAGGAGTGATTGAGGGTTGCGTACAGGACATTAT